>JAYTQD010000288.1:0-3975 GCA_043746935.1 Acidobacteriaceae bacterium
AGCCGGTCGCGCCTGCAACCGCGGTTTTGAGCTGGGATGCCATCAGTTGAGCATTCCGCGGATGCGCTTGGCGAGGCTGTTGGCGCTTCGCGTATCGATGCAGATGATGAGGATGGTGTCGTCGCCGCCGATGCTGCCGATTTGTTCGGGCCACTTTTGCGAGTCGAGCGCAGCGGCCACAGGCTGGGCGCTGCCGACGGAAGTTTTCAGAACGAGCAGATTCTGTGCAGCTTGGATATTGGTGACGAACTCGCGCACTAAGCGCGAGACGGGCGGCAGCGCAGGGTCGAGCATGCCGTTCTGACGAACGGTATATCCGCTATCGGTCTTGACCAGACCCAGCTCGTGGATATCGCGGGAGAGCGTAGCTTGGCCAGCAGCCACGCCGCGATGGCGGAGGGCGCGTTGCAACTCCCACTGGCTGGCGACGCGTTGCTGCATCACGAGGGAGAGAATGGCTTCCTGGCGGGCTGGTTTCGTCATATGGATAGTTATCCAGTCTAATGAATCTTTATTCATTATCGTCGGTCCTATCGTTCGCTATGTCAAGTAAAAATTGCACGCCGGAATCGCTTTCGTTAGGGCTTCCCAGAACACCGTCGTGAAACGTCAACCTGCCCCTTTACCTCGGGGCTAAAGCCCCCAAGTTTTTGGCGCTGAACGCGGGCCTGAAGGCCCGCTCTACCGAAAGCCAGTTCTCCTTTAGAGCGCCGCACCCTCCAAAATCTAGGTCATTTTTGCAAGCAACAAAAAAAGCCCGCTGCCAGTTTCCTTCTGGCGGCGGGCTTTCCTGTCCGTGTTGCTGTCGATCTAAATCATTGGCAGGTGAAAGCTCATTGGGACCCGTCTCCAGAAAGACGTAAAGCCGGACGCGGCTGGCTTGGGCCTGCCGGTCGCGGGTTTCTGGATGTAGGCGGTCGCGTCATGATTCTGGATTCCTATCTGCTCAACTAGGCAGCGTCGTGCTTCTGTTCGTCCACTTTGGCACCGGTCTCGAAAAACTCGATCAAACGGTGGATTAATTTCTGCCTGCCGCCAATCATGTGCAGGCCGTCTTCTTGTTGATGCTCGTCCAACAACTTGGAGAGACTTACTTCGAGTTCCATGACGTCACTCTCCCTTGTCTATCGTGATTTAACTCTACCGGGTGCAGAACGGAAGGGAAAACCGAAAATATCGATGCAAGCCATCGAAAAAACTGGCAGACCACAGGGGATGGGATCCTGTGGTCAGGCGCTCTGTAGGTTCCAGCCTATTTGGAAGCGGCGGCGAGCTGGCGGACGGCAGCAATAAAGGTGGTAGTGGCGCGGGTTAGGGTGCGATCCCGGCGGTAGGCCAGACCCAGTTCCCGCCATAGCTCCTCGTCTTTATCGCGGCAGGCGATGAGCTTGACTCGTCCGGCCAGTACTTGATCGCGGGCAAAACTGGCGCTGATGAGGGAGACGCCCATACCGGCGGCGACAAAACTTTTGATCATGCCCACGCTGGGCAATTCCATTTGGATTTGCAGCGCATTCGCATAGGGACGAAACAGCTTGTCCATCAGGCGGCGCGTATAGCCGGTTTTCGGAAGCAAGATCGGCTGTTTGGCAATCTCCTCAATGGAGACAACATCATGCTTGGCCAGCGGATTTTGCGGATGGACCATCCACATGAGCTGATCGCGGAAGATGGAGTGCGTTTTCAGGCTGGGTGACTTCACAGGGAGCGTAACGATGCCGACATCAATGGTGCCGTTCTCCAGCTTTTCGACAATCTTGTAGCTAAAGTTGCGGTAGATGCTGAGCTGGACGCCGGGATAGAGACTGCAATACTTGGCGAAAACGTCGGGCAACACGTAGAGGCACGTGGCCTCGTTGGCGCCAATCAGCAGTTTGCCGCGGGGCGCGGTGCCGTGGTCGGCAACGGCGAGCCGGGATTCGTCGCGCATTTGCAGGAGGCGCTCGGCGTAGGCGAAAAGCACGCGGCCCGCGGGGGTTAGCGAAACATCTTTACCGGAGCGGTCAAGGAGACGGTCGCCGTATTCATGCTCGAGCTGGCGAATCTGCGCGCTCACTGCCGACTGCGAACGGAACACCTTCTGCCCGGCGCGCGAAAAGCTGCCGAGCTTGGCGACTTCCAGAAAGGTCACAAGCTGATCAAAGTCCATGGTGGGACGCGATTATAAAGCGTGTCCGGCTAAATGTCTCCGTACTTTATCGGCTTGGGCAATTGCACCAATGACGCGGGCGCATCGGGCAGGTGCAATCCGCACTCGGTTTTGCCGAAATTCGACCAGCGGCCGGAGCGCGGATCTTCCCCTGGCAGCACCGCGCGTGTGCAGTGGGTGCAGCCGATGCTGGGGTAGTTGCGGTCGTGGAGAGCGTTGTAGGGGACGTCGTGTTTGCGCACATAGTCCCAGACCTGCACGGAAGTCCAGTCCACAAGGGGATTGATCTTAACGATATTCGCCTTGGGATCCAGTTCGACGCGCTTGGCCTTGGCACGCGTGGAGGTTTGGTCACGGCGGATGGCGGAAATCCAGGCGCGTAGCTGGGCCAGCTTGCGCTTCTGTGGCTCCACTTTGCGGATGTTGCAGCACAGGTCGGGGTTGCGTCCCCACAAAGCGGCGCCGTGAGCGGCCTCCTGCTCAGCCGGATTCAGCTTGGGGAAATCGCGTTCGATTTTGATTCCGTAACGCTTCTCGACGCGATCCATCAGGTCGTAGGTTTCGGGAAAGAGGAACTCGGTGTCGATGGTGAAGAGGCGAAAATTCGGATGGATGCGCGAGGCGTGATCGATGAGGACCATGCCCTCGACACCGAAAGCGGACGCCATGGCAACATCGTTGCCATAGGTGTCAAAGGCCCAGCGTAGCGTCTCTCCCGTGCTCCAGGTTTCGGCGAGGGCTTGAGTTTCTTCGAATTCCTTGGTCAATTCCAGCATTCTCAATCTCCGCGCAGGATCGATTTCCGCACAACAAAGTCTGTCGTTGCAAGATCCAAAGGTACCGCTGTTTCGACAGCAGAACCCGGAGTCCACCAGGCAGCTTCGGATTCGAGCGTGGCATGTGCCGCCATGCGGACAACTTCCCCGACGAAAAGAAGCGTTGGCGCTGGGAGTTGCGGCGCGGCAGCCAGCTCACCGAGCGTAGTGCGGAAAACGCGCTCACCCGGGGTTGCAACTTGCGAAACGATGGCGCACGGTGTCCCGCACGAAAGTCCCGCTGCTACCAGTCGGGCACACATCGCAGCGTAGCCATATCCCGGCATGTACACCGCGTAAGTTGTCTTAGGAGATAGGTGTTCCATCAGGCCATCAGGATTCTGACCATTGGCGTGATGACCCGCCAAAAACACAATGGAGGAGGCGAGGTCGCGATGTGTGACCGGAATTTGCGCGGCGGCGGCAGCGGCGAGCGCGGAACTGACGCCGGGGACGATCTCCACCTCGATTCCTGCTTCCCGCAGGGCTTCCAGCTCTTCTCCGGCACGGCCAAAGATCAAAGGATCGCCGCCCTTCAGTCTCACCACATCCGAACCGAATGATGCCAGCTCGACCAGCAGCGCGTTGATTTCGCTCTGCTTCCAGCTCTTGCGGCCACAGCGTTTGCCTACGTTATGGAGTTGTGCTGTTTTCGGAATGACTTCCAGCACTCCGGGACTAACGAGATCGTCATGCAGGACGACCTCCGCCGAACGTAGGATGCGGACGGCTTTGAGCGTGAGCAGTTCCGGATCACCGGGACCCGCGCCGACGAGATAGACTTTGCCCTTCGTTCCTGCGGCTTTCATTCCTATGGCTTTCATTGCGCCGCTCCAGTTTGAGCGCCTTGGCGTAAGCGGGTAGGGCGGCGAGCTTCGAAAGCCCGTTGTGTCGCGAGGCGATGCAATAGGCGACGGCGGCGCTCGACCGGAAGGTGCCCCGCCATCATGCGGCGGCGAATTTTTCCGAGGCGATCCAGCCAGCCCGCGTACTCCGGTGAAATGCTTGCTT
>JAYTQD010000289.1:0-3974 GCA_043746935.1 Acidobacteriaceae bacterium
ACAACGATGTAGTCCCGCTCCTTGTCGTCCAAATCCTCTACGCGCAGTTTCATCTTGTCTTTGTCCAAGCGAAACTGGGCTTTCTGGCCAACTGGCAGGAGGACGGGATGCTTGTCATCCTTGGGGCGAATTCTGTAAATGATTCGGTCCGTTTGCAGTAGGTACTCCTGGCAGAGCAGCATGTGTGTCTTCTGGTGAGCAGAGTCCGTTCCCAGCATCTCACCCGCCAAGCTTTTGCTGCTTTTCTGGTCCGTGCCACACTCGGCTGAATCCATTTGTAAGAGCGTGCCCGAGTCGTGCGCTCGCTCCTTCGCATACGCACCGGCGGACGCAAGCACCAAAACCATCGCTAGAGTCGTCGCTTTCATCGAGTCTCCTTAAAAAATGTCGGGGGATGGCATCTTAGCTGAAGTTCCCGACCATGCTAGCAAGCTTCGCCGTGAGAGCACAGGGTACGAAGGTCCAACACCCCTTCGGCGGCCACCTGCCTCCACCGACTACTGCTCCATAGCCAGGCGGGAGCAGACCAACTCGCTATGGTTGGCGTAGCATCGCCATTTCGCTCACAAACCGGGTCCTGAGCGAAAACGGCTGACTAGAGGTCAGTTGGCCGCCCAAACCCTGGCAAGCCTGCCTTCCTTACTTTCCACCAATGTTGCGCATTACGGATGTTGCGCCGAGGATGGGTGAGGAGTACATTTGTGCATTACATTTTGTCTCATCGGCAAGGGGCTGACATTTCCTCGGGGGGAGGGTTTGTCAGCCCTTCTGTTGCCAGGAGTCGCTCGGTCTGGGAACGGCACATGAAGGGGACTACGCATATCCGCCATAGGCATGCGCAGCGGACTCGGGCCGGCATCGTCCATTGAGCTTCGGGCAGATACAGAGCCCACTAAGTGTGAATTCGGTTGAACTGATTGAATCCCAGGCATACAGTGCTGCGGATGAAAACGCATTCCAGTCGCCGCCTTGCCATCTTAGCCGCAGTTGTGTTCTTGGTATCTACAGGCTTTCCGGTGGTCGCCGGGTTGTCCCATAACCCGGCCTCGTTTCCGAAATGGTGGGGCATTCTCGATGTTGGCTTAGTCTTTTTGCTAGGGGTATTGGCGATGATTGCCTCCTCGGCGCTGCTCAGGCAAAGTAGACAGGCCAGCGGAAGATTCAAGCTACCGAGCCTATCGTTTTCTCACCCATGGAATATTGTTGGCGCTTATTGTGTTCTTCCTCGCTGGAGATCAAATCGTCGGGAGCCAATATTTAAGTGGTCTCGCCTGAAAAACACCGAAGACGCACTCATGCACTCGCCTCAACGGCTCCTTCTCCACAAACCGTTGCAGCGCTTCCCTGCCGAGGCAGAACTCGCGCAGAGCCAACGACCTTTTCGTGCCGAGACCTCGAGTGCGAAGGCGTTCGAGGTGCTCCGGCGCTGTGTACTCGGGTCCGTAGATGATGCGAAGGTACTCCCGCCCACGGCACTTCACCGCCGGTTGCACGAGACCGCGTCGGCTCTTGGTAACAAATTGGAGGGCTTCACAACCATGCCCTCGCCTCCGGAAGCCGTCAGTTCCTCCCACCAAGTGATTCCTTCTTTGTTGCTTTCCTCATCACTAAGATCAATCACGCTATATGAGACCAATCCCGAGGGCCCAGCGCGATTGACGCGCCGTCTCATCGAGGTTTTGGTCTGTATCCTCATTTTCGAGACTCAGTATGGCACGCTTTCTGCGGCAGTCCCACCTCTTCATCCCCTGTCCACGAGCCGCAAAACCCCCGAGCAGAGCCGGAGTTCGCCGTCAGCAGAAAGGAATGTTCCGAAAGCCTTGGCCGGAATGACGACCGCGAAAAAGAAAAATGACCCCAAGAGCCGTGCATTGATTCAGAATGTATCCCTTCCTTCCTGTGGGAAGGTACAAAAACACCGCGACGTCCAGCCAACGAACACCAGCCGTCGTGGACTCTTTTGGAGGCCGTTACTATGCCCAGCCGAGACCAATCGCCTGCCTTGCCGGGGATCGTAGCACCTGCGGTCCTGACAGCACCTTCGCTCGTTCTTCCATCGGTTCCCGCTGCTAAAGACTAAAGACGGCGGCGCAATATGAGCAGCTCTGCAACTCCGCTTTGGTGGGACAGAGACATCGACCGGACGGGAAGACCGATTCGGCCCGACGTCCGCGCCGCTGCGCATGGAATTTGGGACTGCGCCTGCAGGCGTGCATACTCCCTGATCGACGACTGCAGCCAAGCCGCGGAACTCATGGAGAGCAGCGTAGCGCAAGTATCGCGATACCTCGACCGGGAAAGTGTCCTGGTGTTCTCACGCGAGCTCGATGGTCTCCTGATGTGTGCTTTCCGGAGGGCTCTCTATCGGCGCGCGACCAAGCTGAATCGGCTCGAAACCGTCGGTGGAGCGCACGAACTCTCCAGCCGGGCAGTCGACCGGACTTGGAGCCGTCAAGTGGACGCTCGTCTGGAACTGGAACAAGTTGTGCGGTTGCTGTGCGAAAAGAGTCGTACAATCTTGGCGCTGCGCTACGCCGGCTACACGTGGAAGGAATCCGCGCAGCTGCTTGGATCGTCCGTTCCTGCCTTGCGCAGCACCTTCTGGCGTGACGTAGCCCGAGTGAAAAGCGAACTCAAGAGTCATCGTGCCGGACCCGAAGGCCAAGCTGAAGACCAGCAGCAGGGTTCCACAAGCAAGGACGCGCGGTGCTAGTCATGCGGTCGTTGCGAAATCCTCGCCGTACTCGTCTTCGTCGAGATCGAATTCAGGCGACTTCCTCATCTGATCTTCGTAGGCTGCCCGTTCTTTCTTGCTTTCCCTCACCGGCAACAGTTCTGCGTGACTAGGCGGGAACACGAAGGACTGGACAAAGTTCAGCCGATCGACATTCAGCCGTCGACCCACAACCTCTTTGCCGTGCCGCTTACAGAACTCAGAGAAGTCGTCTGCATCGATAATCTCGCGCTGTAGCTTGCCGGTCCACACAATGCGGCTCTTCAACCAGCCGAGCAATATCCATCGCTGAACTTCCTCCGCCCGAGTGTGCAGGGCCTCGGCAAGGGTGTATTTGGTGAACCAGTCCTGCCCCATCCGGGCGCTGGCTCCGAGCCGGTACAACATGGACCGGACGGAACCTGGTGACCGGCGCATGGCAATGGCAACTTCTGGCAGTGGCTGCACCGCGATCAAGTCCAGCAATTTCTGTTGCGCTCGTTCGGGCCACTGGCAGTAGGACCGTTTGGCCGCAATTCCTGACTGACGCATGAAACGCCAGCAAGCGTCTCTTGGGTTGCGCGAGACTTCCGCCAACTTCTTGACCAGCACCCGCACTTCGTCGTCAGATTTCCGCCCACGCGGTTGTGCCCGCTGGGCATGCAAGTGGATTCTCACCAGCTCTCGGGCTTCCTTTGGCCAGCGAAAGGTGCGGCGCCTTTTGCCAGCGTATTCTTCATCCATAAAACAAACACCCTGGATTCAAGATTCGGAGGGTTGCTCCTACTTGTATATGGCGGCGAAACGAGAAAGTATCTCGTTCGAGAAAGAGTCTTTTGTCGGATTCACGAATTCAGATGGCTTTCGTCCAACGGAAAGCCGTATAAGAGGGCAGACAAGTGCAGCTCTGGCCGCAATCCAGACCAAGCGTGCTGCACAATTCCGGGAGGGGCTGATTGTGAGCCGCAAGGAAGAGCTGGACGATTTGATCGCTGTATTCGGTCGCCAAGTGCGCGAAGAGCATCCCAATACCGAACGTGCCGGTTGTCCGGGACGGCCAGCGCTGACAACGCTGGCAGCGGCGAACCTCCGTTCTGAATCTATCTCTGAATCCATCCTTGATCATGTTCGGAATTGCGCAGCTTGCCTCACCGAGTTGAAAGAACTGCGGCGGGCGACCCAACGGTCGCAATAACGGATGATAGAAACTTGCGAGATCAAGCGGCCGCCAGCGTACGGCGCCTCTGCCGCTGGGGCTGCT
>JAYTQD010000290.1:0-1445 GCA_043746935.1 Acidobacteriaceae bacterium
TTCCGACGCCTCAATGGCTTCGTTCGGCGCTTCCACCATCGCCTCCGCGAGGGGAGGCCCGATCGCCTCGTGTTCGCATATCTCACCATCCGGATTCAACTTGCGTTGCGATTGAAAGTCACGCAAGGCGTTCCGGAAGTCGCGCTTGTGCATCGATTCGTAGCGCATCCTGAGCTGGCCATCCAACGACGTGTCCACTCCTGAACGGTCGACCACCATGCCCTGTAAATATTTTTCGTGCTCATACAAAAAAGGACGCTTTTTCTCGACCATTTCCATCTCCGCGCGGAGGATTGCGGTCAGCTTCGCACGCGATTGTTCCGGATCAGGTTGTGTTTCTTTGATCGCTTTCGCGAGCCCTTCGACGCGATGCCGGTACTCCCAGGTCGACATCCCCGCGGGGGCCCCTGATTGGATCAACGCCTGCAACCGCAACACGTCACCGTTGATCTCAGTCGACCAGCCCGCCGAGGCGAACGCTTCGACGATGTCATACGCCAGGGTATCGAAAAACAGGTCTTCGGTATTGAGTCCGAAGATATTGAGCACATGATCACGTTCGGTGGGATACCAGAACTTGCGTTTTTCGAGCGTATCGGTCAAAAGATACAAACGTTCATAGATCCATGTACAGCCTTTCATGGTCGTCCGCAAGAGGCGGGCGAAATGGCGCGGGTTGGAGCTCAAGCCTTGGATGTTGGCGCGGAGCTGGTCTTCGGATTCGACTTCGAAGAGGTCGGCGGCCTCGAACGCCTTTTTGGCCAGGATGGCGGTCTCGCATTTGATCATACGTTCGAGCCTCCATGCCGAAGTGGCCATCATATCGACAAGCGTGGCTTCGATGATATCGGTGGGGGCGAGGGAGTTGAAGAACGCATCGCGGCGTTCTTGGCAGCCGGCCCGGTCCTCATAAAAATGGGCGGGAGTCCGCGCCCTGTAGCCGTGTTTGTAAGCGTTTTTGCTAGACCTGGCCTTGCCCTTGGCGGTTTTGGGTCCGGTGCTTTTCTTGGCGTTTTCGAGGTTGGCCTTGCGCCGTTTGGAAACAGGTTCGGCCGATTCGCCGGGGTTCCGGTTCATTTCAGGTGTCTTTGACATTTTGAGATTCGTTGCGATTTCAGAGGTAAACACAAAAGGGTCATTTTGAAGTGCGGGCCAAACGAGAGGGCGGTGATGGGAGCCTGAGAATCGAATCCGTGGCCGATGCGCGGAGCATCGCCGTTCACATCAATCATCGAGAGAAATGGGGAAGCCGTCCCGTGAATCCGGGAGCGAGGGGGGAATTCTCACGATCCGTGGAGTGCGGCGGATTGCGGAGGCTTTAGAACGCGGAGGGCCGTGGAAATCGGCAGTAAATGGAGGTCGTCCGGTTGTCGGGTGCCACGGGTTCGTACTCGAACCCGTGCTCTGAGGCCTCGGTGGAACGCACGGGTTCGAGTACGAACCCG
>JAYTQD010000291.1:0-10585 GCA_043746935.1 Acidobacteriaceae bacterium
GGCTTGCCTACAATATCGCTGCGGCCCACCACCACCGCATCCCGACCGGCGACGGCAATCCCGCTGCGCTTCAGAATCTCCATCACTCCCGCGGGCGTACAAGGTACCAGCCCAGGCCGCTGCGTAGAAAGATTGCCCACGTTCACCGGATGAAAGCCATCAACATCCTTCGCCGGGTCCACAGTAAGCAAAACCTTTTTCGCATCCACGTGATCGGGAAGCGGCAACTGCACGAGGATGCCATCAATTTCATCGCGACGGTTTAGGCTCTCGACGATCCGGCACAGTTCCTCCGTGGTGCTGTCTACGGGCGGCGTAATTTTTTCGCTATACACACCCAGTTCCTCGCAGCTCTTCACCTTGCCGCGAACGTAGACTTCCGACGCCGGATTATGCCCCACCAGAACAACCGCCAGTCCGGGCCGCAACCCAGCCGCCGTCATGGTCTTTACTTCCCCCGCCAGTTCGGCGCGGATCTCACTCGCAATTTTGTTCCCATCAAGAATCGCAGCCGGCATGAAAACTAAGGCTCCCTAGAAGACAAGCATCTTTCTATTCTACGGCGAGCAACCGCAAGATGGAGCGCGTACAATTCTCAACATGATTTCCGCGGACCTGCTTGAGATTTTGGTTTGTCCCGCCTGCCGCCTCTCCCTCGCCATTCGGGATCACGGGGCAGCGCTTCATTGCGCGGGGTGCTCCAGAACTTATCCCGTTCGGGATGGCATTCCTATCCTTTTGGTGGACCAAGCTATCTAGTTGGAAAGCTCTAGCCCACCCGAAGGTGCGCGGTCCCTCCCGTTACCTTGCTGTCGCAAACTGCCGCTTCTTCTCATCCCAAAACGACACAACGTGTCAAAGTGATGACGATTCAGGTGCATGGCACCTTCGTGCCAGAGCCTTGCCATGCCTCGCAACCTATCGTGCCGATAGGATTTAGGAAACCAAAACACCTTTTTTCACGTACTTAGAGATAAGTGGCAGTACGGCATGCGGATTGCATGCAACCAAACAGCAGGTTGCGTAGTCCAATGACTTAAGTAGGGTCGGAGGTGACCCAACGATGATGGCAGACAGGTTCTCCGTGATGGAAGTAGCGTCGCTTCGTAATGACCTCCTGCAGGGCGGGATGGATTCGCGCGATGCCGCAGAAGTCCTCCAGGTATTTCTCATGGGCCGTGGCTACGGTGTATCCCCGACGGCGGCGCTGGACTCTGCCTGCCGCGTGGAAGGTTCCGGCTGCTCCATGGACGTCATTCGTAAAGAACTCGAACGTCTTGCACTGGTAATGTAAGCAGCATTTTCGGCACATGTGCAGCACATGCTTGCATGTGCGCCACATGCAAGAAAAATTCGAGAAAAAAGCTCGCGGCGCAAGCTTGCTACCCTTGACGCCGGGTTTGAACTGAAGGTGGCACAACTGAGCGCAAGCCACAACTGAGACTTACGATTCGGGGGTTTCTGCAAGCCGGGCGAACTTGCCCGGCTTTCGGTTTTTAGCCTTGTGTGGCGCGGGCGCCCTCGCCCGCGTGGTCTTGCTTTCGAATTGCTCCCTTCAGCCGCGCCTTCCTGCCCGCCGGTCTCGTCCTCTCCAACCCATCACCCCATACACCGCCAACACCACCATGATGGGATCAATCGGCCGCCGGTAGTAAACCTCCGGACTGGTGATGTAGTAAATCAGAGGAAAGAAAAACAAGACCAGCAGGTACGGCATTGCGATTGCCCTTCCGGCGCGAAATGCTCTTCGCAGACCGAGCAAAGTCAGCAAGGTAAAACTGGTCGAAAACAGGATGTTGGGCGGATCGAGCGGCTCCTGTCGTAGATACGAACGCTCAAAGCTCCAGTATCCTGTCCACAAAAACACGGCACGTCGCACTGAGGTCCAGGCAAACCATCCCGGATTCGCGCGGATGAAATCGATGGAATAGCGCTTCTTGGCCTCCATATAGCGGAATTCCCCCAGGCGCTGGAAGTCCGCCCATTCCGCGTCGTTGTGCCAAGGACCAAGTTCATAGGGCCCCCAGTAGTCGGTGCTCCCGCGCGTTCCCATTAAGAGAACAATTCCCATGTTGTCGCGAAACGGGACAAACCGGTGGAACACGTTGTAGTTCCGGATAAACCACGGACTGACCACTGCAACAAAAAGAAGAGATGCCACCGCGACCTGCACAACAGACTTCAGACCCTGCTGATAGCGCCGGTAAAGAATCCAAAGCCCCCAGAATGGCAGCACCCCCAGCACTGCGGGGCTGACCATCGCCGCCACGCCCCAGAGCATTCCCCAACCGGCCCAATCCCGCAGGCTTGCCGAGTCTTCGAGATACAGCCCCCAAAGAAACAGTACCGCCAGCAGAAACGTAGCCAACCAGGTCTCCCAGATTCTTTCCGCTGGGAAATAGATGCCGTAGGGAAAGAATGCCCAAGCCCACGCAGACCACCGGGCGACTCGTTCCCCGAAACCTTTGCGGGCAATAAAAAACACGGGAATGCAGGTCAGAGCTGATACGAGCGCATTGAGTGCCAGCAGAACCAGCGCCGATGTCTTGGTGTAAATGCCGAATATTTTGAACACTCCCGCCACCAAATAGGGATAAGCCGGGGTCATCCAGGCGGTGGGCCCCGTGTCCTCAAACAAAGGATTGCTGCAGCCTTTGCCCAGCGCAATCGAGCGGGCGATTTTTCCTGTTTCGTATCCGAAATGCCAGTGATCGCGTGACGGATCAAGTTGCTCGGGATAGAGGAACGCGACTACCGCCAAACGCAGGGCAAACGCGACCAGCACCGCCACCAACAGCGTTCTCGGCCACGTTCCGGGCCGCAACGGGTAAGCGTGTTGTTCCAGGAGACTCACCGGCGGAGCGTTCGGTGGAGGCATGGTTCAGTCTATCGGAGCGCTACTCGTAGCGCAGACTTTCAACGGGATCAAGCTGGGCCGCGCGGGTTGCGGGCACAGTGCCAAAAATAATTCCCACCAGCGTTGAAACGACTATCGCCACTATGGCGGACCAGCCGGAAATCGGCACATGGTAGTCCGTCAAGAAGCGCACCGAGAATGGAATCGCCAGCCCAATCACGATTCCGATGATTCCGCCGACGAGCGAGATCAACATGGCTTCCGAAAGAAACTGATACCGGATTTCCCGATTGGTGGCGCCCAGAGCCTTGCGAATGCCGATCTCGCGAATGCGCGAGCTGACCGTGGACAGCATGATGTTCATGATGCCAATCCCGCTGACCAGCAACACCACGGCGGCCACTAACATCAGCACCAGAGTTAGAGCCGTGGCTGAGCGATCCGCCACCGCCAGCAACTCCGTGAGATTCGCAACGTTGTAAACCGATTCCGCGCGGTGGCGAGACTGGATGACGTGCCGGACCTCTTCTGTTGCGGCAACAACCTGCGAGGAATCCGCTACAGAGAAATAGATTTCCTTCACTGCCGGACTCGATGTAAAGAAGCGCGACACCGTGTAAGGAATTACGATTGTGTTGTCCTCCACTTCGGACTGGCCAAACGTCTGCCCGCCTTCCTTAAAAGTTCCGACAATCGTAAACGGCAGTCCAATGATTTTGGTCTCTTTCCCCACCGCCGCTTCGGCAGATCCATATAGTTTTTGCGCCAGCTTCTCCGTCACGACGCCGACTTTGTTCCGCGCTTGCTCGTCCTGTTCATCGAAGAACCGACCGGAAAGAACCTGTAGGTTGCGCACAATTTTGTACTCGGGAAATGCCCCCAGCACCAGAATGTCCTGTTGCTTCCCGTTTCCGATACCGATGCGGTCGTTGAGGGCGAGAAACGGCGAGGCGGCGACAATGCTCGGCACTTGCTCGCGGACCACGCGAACGTCGTCCGCAGTCAGCGGATCGAATGTGCCCATCCGCACGCCGGCGTTGGAATACTCAGCGGAAATCATATTCGCGCCAATCGCCTGAATCTGATTCAAAACATACTGGCGGCCAGACAATCCAATCGTGACCACCAAAATCAGCGCCGCCGTGCCGATCACCATGCCCAGCGCAGTGAGGCCAAAGCGTACTTTATTGCTGCGAAATGTCTCGTAAGAAAACGCCAGGATTTCCCCCAGCGCCAGCCGCGGCTTCAGTTGTTGTGGGACCTGCATAGGTTCTTAGATGCTACCTCCGCCACGCGGAGTGCGCCAGTTTGTTTCGAGGCTAGAGCCTGCCGGGCTACGCCCGGCTGGACGGCCGAGGGCGGCCGTCCCCACGCAGGCTCATGGGATCAGTCCAGACGGCAAACCTTGAGAGTTGGGTTCTGATAAACACACGCTAATTCTGTGCTTCCGCTGGCCTGGATTACGACCCACGTTACCCCGAATTCGTGGTGGAGGCGTTCGAAATCGGCAGCTTGAAAATTCTTCCACCCGGCCTGCGCGCCTACCTGCCGTCGCCATTCGTCCGCCATGCGGGGAAACATGGTGACCGCGCCGCTGTCTTTCACGCGATCCGCCAACATGCTGCGCTCCGCCAGAGCGCGGAAGCCGTGCTCGTCTTCTCCCGGCAGATTCATATGATCCGGATCGAGCGCGAAGTAAGCGTCTTCGGGGGTATTCCCGCGAATCCAGGCAAACGCTTGCACCCAATCGTTGGCGGGGACCACCCCGGGCCATTCCACATGCGGCGTTGCCGGAAACGTCTGGCGCTGCACAAAATACATCAGTCCGCACAAAGACACAAACAAAACCAGCCATCGCCATACCTGGCGTCGCAGCACAAATTCTCCCACCATTCCGCCGGTGAACACAAAAAGCAGAACGTACAGAATATGGAACGCCCTCATCGGCTGGAGAAATACCCAACTTGCCAGACTCTTGGGAATGGTCAATACCAGGGCAACTGCAAAGAACACGACGCCGTAAATGATGAGGGTGGACGTTAGGGTCTCCAAACACCGCCAGCCCCGTCTTCTCGCAATTCCTCGATACACCGCCAGCAAAGCAATGGGCGCGAAGATGCCAACCCATTCGTACCACTGCCAGCGCGACAAAAAGAAAAACGAGTGCGCCGGAATATCCAAGCTATCGCGGTACGCCCCATCGACAGGTTGGAATCCTGGCAGCGCAAGTCCAAGAGGAACCACTGCCAAAACCACTGTCTTGAAACGCGGCAACTGCAACACCAGCAAGTACGCCACGCCAAACACAGCCATCAGCGGATGGATCAGCGCGGTAGCGATCAACCACAGAGTGGCTCGAAAGTATCGCCCCTCCAGCACATTCACCAAGGCAAACAAAATCGCCGGAGCGGAGAGCGACCGTGGGTTCAGATACGGATCAAAAATCAAGAGAGCCGTACCCGCTACGGGCACGGTCAAGGTCGCGCCAACCAGCAGCACCGCTCCCCACCGCGCCGCTCTTTCTGGAAAGCAATGCGTGGCAATCCGCCAGCACGCCAGCAGCAGCAAAAAAATGGAAAGCAAATGCCAAAACAGAATCGCGTAGTCGAAAGGGAGATGAGTAATCTTGACGGACGCCGCAATCAGCCGTGGAAATAGCGTCCGGCCGGCATGCGCCGCAAAAAACTGATTGTTGTAAGGATAGAGTGCGGGATGCAGCAGCTTCTTAATCCCTGGAAGGTAGATGGCTGCATCTTCCGCTGCCGGGTGGTAGCCATGCACGAAAAACGCCGCCACCGCCACCAACACCAGCAGGCCCAAATCCCGGAGCGAAGCCTTCTCGGGTCGCGCGTCGTTGTTCCGCACATCAACGTTCCGCACATCAACGTTCGGCAACGCTATCCGCCCGACCGGACGTCGGCCACCTTGGGCGTGTAGTAACTCGGATCAAGACCTGGCTCCAGGCAACGACCTTTGCTGCTAAAGATGCGAAACTTCGCCAAGCCTAGTTTCTGCAAACGGAACTGCACCGAAGTCAGCAGAACACCCAGTCCATACTTCACACTACGCTGGAAATTAATCGACGACGCTTCCGGAAAGTATTTCGTCGGACAGGAAACCTCGCCCATGCGGAAGCCGAACATCACGCACTGCGCCAGCATCTGGTTGTCAAAAACAAAATCGTCCGAGTTCTCCAGCAACGGCAAATCCTTTAGCACCTTCCCGCTGAAAGCCCTGTAGCCCGTGTGATACTCCGACAGCTTGGCACCCAAGCAAGTGTTCTCGAACAGGGTCAACAACCGGTTGGCAATGTACTTCCACAGCGGCATGCCACCCTGCCGGGCTTGTCCGCCCAGAATGCGTGATCCCAGCACCACGTCATAAACGCCGTAGGCAATCATGCTGGCCATCGCCGTCACCAGTAGCGGCGTGTACTGGTAATCCGGATGCACCATGATGACAATATCCGCGCCGTTGGCCAGCGCCTCGCGATAGCAAGTCTGCTGGTTGCGGCCATACCCGTAATTTTGGTTGTGAACGTAGACCTGCAACCCCAGCCGCTCGGCCAGAGCGACAGTGCCGTCTTTACTGTGGTCGTCCACCAGGATGCGGATGTCCACCATCTCCGGCAGTTCCCGGACGGTAGCCTCCAACGTTTTTTCGGCGTTATAGGCGGGAAGAACAACCGCGATGCGTTTACCGTTCAGCATGAATTTAGCTCGTGTAGGGACGGCCACACTCGGCCGTCCAAGCGGGAGTTAAGCTCCTATCTCTATGATAACGCAGCGCGGCGTTTGCCGATAGCAGAACGCTCCGGACGATCAGCCTGTTTCCCGGCACGCATGACGACAAGATTGGGCTTGCCAGCTCCTAGTCCGCGAAGGACCACCGGCAACCCGCAAGATGTTTCCAGCAGGTGTTTGGCGATCGCGATCCCAGGCGTGGTTGCCGGATCTTCCACGTATCCGTGAGCCAGCAGCGTCACCGTCTCCGCCGTGCGCACCACTTGGATCGACCGCACCGTCCGCGCGTGCCCAGCGTCTAGAGCATTGGCCAGCCGCAACACCGACGCAAGCTGTAGAAAGCGACGCCGCTGTCTGGCGGGAATCTTACCGTACCCGGCGTGCCCCGGTTCCGGCAGCGCTCCGCGATGGTAGCGAGTCAGACCGGCCACCATCTCCCAGTTTTCCGCGGACCAATCCAATGGTGAAGCCATCCTGCCTAACATGCGGTAGGAACGCTTGTGGTGGCCCCGTTTGGCGTGAAAGCGTCCCACATCCTGCAAAATCGCCGCCAACTGCAAAACGTCTCGCGAGTTCGGCCCGCCCGATCCGAAAATATCGGATCCAGAAATCCCTGCCTGCAAAAACCCGTCGTACATCTGCAACGCCAGCCGTCCCACATGCCGCGCATGGGAGACGCTAGCTCCGCTGAAAGCAACCAGAGTCTGGGCACGGGCCAATAAAGCCTCGTGTTGCTCCGCACCCTGGGGCAACTCGCCGCGCCAGACATGCCACAGAGATGCCGGACCCACCATTTTCCGCCGGTAGGCTTCCAAGCGGCGGCCCCGTTCCTCCACAATTCGCGCGCCCCAGCCGACAACCAACTCGCCATCCTCAAACCCGCACGCTCGAATCTGTTCCCACAGCACGTCCAGGTCGTGTATCTCGCCCAGCGCATCCTGTAGATCTTTTAAATTCTTGTCCCATCGCGCGTGCCGTTCCGGCAAAAAATTCTCCGCCGTATACCGGAAGCGTTTGATGCCGACACGCAGCGCGTGCCAACCCACCTTGCTGCGATTGCGCAGCGCCCGCCGATGCAGCTCATGCGCTTCGTGCCAACGCTCCAGCGCCACATACTGGAACACCGGACTCTCGATCCGCACCCGCGCCGCGCGAGACGCCAGATGCTCCGCCCAGGCGCGCCACTGATCCTGATCCAAACGCGCGAGGCTAATCTGCGCTTCACGCTTCAACGGCTCTTCCCGCGCAGCAAAAGCCTGATCCAGCGCTTGAGCCAACGCGTCTCCCGGCGGAGCCAGCTTCTGCACCCACTCGCGCATCACCTGTACATCGCGAAGATCGCCCAAACTGCGAAAGACGCGCCCGCCAGCGCGCTTCATGGCCCGCCACGCCGGGTCAGGATCAATCGTGCGCAAGCCGTCCGCCATCGAGCGGCATCGCCGGAGCGCCACGCGCAGGTCGTGGACCGGGTCCGCTTCGAACCCCAGTTCCGCCAGCTTGGCTTCCTCAAGAACGCGACCCATCCAGTAACGGAACCCTTGCGTTGTGAGCACGGGTGCCGTGCTCCGGATCGGCGATGTTTTTTTCGGGAGACTCATTGCGTGCAGGCCATTATGTCGCAAAACGACGGCGATTTCAGAAATGTCCCAATCGGCACCGTTTCGGGAATCAGGTTCCGACGTGGACCAACCCACCATCGCAGCGGGACGAAACGCTTTGCCGTAAGACTCCAGCGCCGGCAAGCATGGGATGTCAAATTTTCAAGTATGTCCAATATTTTCAATTACTTCCGCACTTTAGCGAATCCACGCGCGCGTTTTCCACAAGCCAGCGTTCCCTACGAGATCGTGGCCCGCCAAGTGCTAACCCTACTTGCGTAAGTTTCTCTTAGATCGTCTTGGAGGGGAAGTCTGTGAAGGACATCAATCTGGTTTTGCGAAATAAACGAGTGCAGTTGGCGGAGCTTGCCTTGGAGATTAACGGACTGGAAGCTGCGGCGACGGCTCTACGACCCGTAGTCCATCTTCTCTCGGAACAAGACCCCCCGCAAGGCAGCTCGGCGGCACACCTTACCCTTTCCGAGGATGCCCCGCCGACCACGGTAGACGATGCCCGCGCCGCCGCGCCCGAGCGTTCGCGAGTACGGCGCTGGGTATAGCGCACTGGGCGTAAGAAAAGTACAGCCGCTTCGGAGGTGGCCTCCGCCCATTTTCCCTGCCGCCAGTTTCTTGTCCTGATAACTTGTTGCGAATCCTCACGCGGAGGAATGGGTGCGCTGGTTGAAACAGGCGGTCTTGAAAACCGCTGTACAGTCCCGTTTGCCAAAGTTGAAGTGCTTGCATCAAAAAAGACACCCCGTTCTTTCCAGTAAAATAACCCCTCCCTGTAGTAAAACTACTGTAGTAAATCTGGAGAGGTGGCCGAGTGGTTGATGGCTCCGGTCTTGAAAACCGGCATACCTGAAAGGGTATCGGGGGTTCGAATCCCTCCCTCTCCGCCATAGCTTCCTGCCCCGCGGTCTCGTCCAATTCCTTCCCTGGTGGGATACATAAGCTTTCAATCCAATACGTTGAGAAGGCAACCTGCGAGTGCCTTCCTTTCACTCGTCTAGTAGGCTTGCGCAGCTTATTCAAATCGGCTGTTTCAATTCGACTCTTTCAACTCAGAGGTTCTAGGATGCAGGAGATTCAGCGTCGCTCTTTTTTACAACTCGCGCTCGCCGCACTTCCGTTACCCCGATTTGCGCAGAGCACCCACACTTCTCCGATCACGAAACCCTTTCGCGTTCCCGCTGGAATGGATCGCGAAGAAAAGAAACGTTCCATAGGCCTTAGTTCCACGACGTACAAGGTGCTGACGCAAGACACCGGTGGCGCTCTCTTTGTGATGGAACAGTCGAATCAAAAAAAGGAGGCCCGCCGCGCCACCTTCACCACGATGTAGATGAACTTTTCTATGCGCTGGAAGGCGAATACATTGTTGAAGTGGGCTCCGAGCGCTTCCACCTCAAACCGGGTGACTGCGTGCTGGGCCCGCCTGAAATTCCTCACGCCTGGGCATTTGCTGGCAGCTCGCCAGGAAGGCTGCTCATTTTCATTCGCACCAGCGGGAGAGATGGAAGCTTTCTTCAATGATCGGGAAAATCATGGCATCAAGCCCGGCGCCTACACAAACGATGCTTCGTTCGTGCGCGCCTACGGCATGGAACTGATGGGGCCACCCTTAGTGGTGGAGTGATGAAAATTGAGATGAAGCCTGAATTGAGCGCACCGAATGAATCGACTACTGGCCAAGGTGACTTATGAAGTCAAAAGCAGTCCGGAGTGTGGTTACAGCAGTGGCGGTTATGGTGCTTGGGCTCTGTAGCGCATTCTCTCAGTCCAGTCCAGCCAAAGCAGCTCCAAGTTCAGAGATCTTGGTTTCTGAACGGAACGCTAAGCCCCTTCTGTTGGAAAAGAATGAAGGCGAGCTGCGGACTCGCCGCATTCACACTGACAAAAGTGCCACCCCCGCCTCCCAATTCATGCTGAAGGTTAGCCCGAAAAGCAACGGCTCTCAGCATCTCGTGGCGGGGACGGAGGAACTTGCCCCAGGGGCGGCGATACGTAAACACAAGCACCTGTCTCAAGATGAAATATTGCTAATTCAGAGCGGAAAGGCTCACGTTTGGCTCGGCGATCAAGAACGCGATCTGCAAGCGGGGGGACTTGTGTTTATTCCGGCGAATACCTGGGTCAGTTTGAAGAACATTGGCACGGAACCGATTAGCCTGACTTTCATCTTCTCCGCGCCCGGATTTGAGGATACGATGCGATGCAATTCCGTACCTGCCGGTGAAACGCCCACCCAGATCACGCCGGAGCAGCAAAAAGACTGTGCCCACGAAGGGCATGCCGAATACGCGGGCGAAGATCGCTGAAACGGCGAGCTTCCTGAGCGCTGCATTGAAGTGCCGCGGCAAAACTGTAGAGTTCGACGCTCAAAA
>JAYTQD010000292.1:0-1440 GCA_043746935.1 Acidobacteriaceae bacterium
TCTCCCAAAGGGTGTAGCTCATCCCCAGACTCAAGTCATAGCGTTTGTCATCCCGGGTTTTTCGGTGAATAACTTGAAAGCGCTGAAAATCGGCTGACATCAGGCCCATCGTTGCGAATATCGCCCATTTCGACGTCAAACCATATTGCCCACCGGCGCGCAAACCGAAAAAATCCTTTTCCCCAGATGGGTTGCCATGAATATCCGATTCCTTGCCCAGGTAGGCGCCCAAGAATCCCACGCCTTGATTGTTCGCGCCAAAAGCGCGGAACCAGTTGAGTCCCAAGACGGTTTGGTCCGAATCGAATACGCTCGTCGCCTCGTCCAGATAGCGTAGCCGATTGTATTGCAGTGTGGTTTGGAGCTGATTGCGGTCATTGATGTTGAATCGCCATTGTGCGGTCCCACCGACGAGGTTGCGATAAAGCGGATGTTCGAGAAATGTATTGCTACGACCGGGTTGCGGATCAAGATAGGTTTTACCCACGGCGAGGGAAAATTCCAGCTCATGGTTGGATAAGGAAATCGTACCGCCTACTCGCAGCTCACCGCCGGCGCTATCGAACTGGGGCACTTGAAAATTCCGCCGTAAGGTCAAGTCCAGTCCCGCGTAAACGCCGAACCGATCGTTAATGTGGTGGTCTACCTGAATGCGACCCGCGAGTGCCGAATAATTGCTCGGTGTCTCTACGCTATCGGGGTCGAGCACCACCGTGTTGAAGCCCGGGATGAACTGTTCCGCATTGCTGGGCGCATTGTTCACGTTACTATCCCGTCCCAGCGTTATCCCGAAGAATCCGGACCAGTTTGTTTTTGCAACCGCGGCTCGCTGCGCTATTTCCGCCATAAATCCTTCAACCCTTTCTCGCACGACGTCTGGAGGGTTCAATTCCAATACGGCCGTGAACTCTTCTTGGGCACGGACGGCATCGCCGAGTAGCATGAAGGCCCGGCCCATGTCTATGCGAGCGCCGGCATAGTTCGGATTGGATTCCAATACGCGCTCCAGTGCGAGGGTGGCTTTATCGAGCTTGCCGGCTTCGAGAGCCGCCACTCCCAGTAAGTAATCAAACTCGATGTCGCCCGAACCCTCATACTCCATTTTCATCAGCGCGTCATAGGCCGCTAACGGCTGGCCATTTCGCAGCAGCGCTCGTGCTTCCGCCATCGGCGCCGTTAGATCCGCCGCGACCTTTTTGGCTACCGGGGGCACACTATCCCGGGCTTCGTTCGACAGTTGTGCTGTTTCGATTTTTGATGCAACGTTTGGATCGAACGCTGGGCGTTTACGCCGCTTCGCCAATATCTCTTCAACCAAGATCAGTTCGGCACGTGCTTGTTGAATCAAACCGTTGTTCGTCGTGCCGCTGATCGCCTTATCAAGCTGAAACTTCGCCTGTTCGTGATTACCGAGCACGGCGTAATTTTTGGCGAGTTCAA
>JAYTQD010000293.1:0-1439 GCA_043746935.1 Acidobacteriaceae bacterium
CCCAGTAGCCCCTTCCCTGCTCCCTTGACCAGGCAATCTCGGAACGAAGATTCAAAGGAGCGGCGGCCGGCTGCCAGGCGAAATGAAATCCAGCGGAGGGGTAGCGCCCTTCCTGCAAGAGCTGTTTGAAAGATGCACCAATCTCCACTCGCTGGCGGGGAAAGAAAACTCCCACTCGCCCACCCGCTAGACGATCTGATTCCAGCTTATGGATCGTGCTGTTGGCAGAGAAGTACACTGCGTAGTTCAGATTCGCGTTCGGACTGGCGGAAAACCCGCCGCGAAGCATTACTCCGTTGCTCGATCCTGCTCCGATTGGAAAAATTGTTGGGACGGACTGGAGACTACGGATCCAGATGGGATACAACCGCTCGTTGTAGATTCCGAAGGGCGTCAGAAATCTGCCCACGGTGACCGTTACTTTGGCGTTGGCGATGAAGTCGATCTGGGCGTAGTCGAGTTCTTTTTCCACCGGCCCGTGAAACGAGCTCCTGCCCGCGGGCTTCTCGAACTCGCCCTTGAACTCTCCGCGCGCCTCCACCAGCCAGCGCTCCCCGAGCGGCACCAGGACGACCGGCATAATAATTGGAACAAGCTTCCTTTCTCCGCCATTTCCACTGGCGAAGAACCCGGCGCTGCCGGTCAGGATCGGAACAGGCCGCTCAAGGTTTATGAGGACGCAAGGCGTCGTAGAGCTATCGGTTTGAGCAATCAGAGTCGCAGAGCTATCGGTTTGAGCAATCAGAAAGGATGGAAAAGCTAGCAGTACCACCGCCAGAAGGCTGACGCTGCTTTTTCCACGGCGGACTAGGGACCCAGAACTCGCGGTGATCCAAGAAAGCACAACTCCCCCAACTCGGCGTGCTTAGATTGTGCTGGGTTCACCACGGGTCCGTAAAGTCACCGTGGTAACGTGGAGGGAAAGTTGGGAGCAGCCGTTCCAGACAGCGAATCTGTCAGAACCGCTCAGCCTTTGTACGCGCCCCAATACTTATGGTCGCGCAGGTAGAAGCGCTCATTGTGCGTGTTCAGCGCGGCGCGAAAGAAGAGTAAAAACACGCGGAGATGCCCCATTTTCTGAAAGCGCCGGTTGGTGGTGAAGACGCCACCTCGAACGATGGCGAACTTACGACGCGCAACTTTCTGGCTGAGTAGATAATCCTCGGCAAATTGCGCTTCTTCGTTAAATCCGCCTAGCTCGTGGAAGCGTTTGCGGTCAAACATCATAAACATTCCAGTTGCGAAGGGCTTGTAGATGCAGGATAGGTACTGAAAGAAGTCGCTGCCCCAATAGAGAGCTTTGTCGGTCAGCCCGCCCCGGCAAAGAACGCTTGTCGTAGCCAAGTGCAATTGCTTCTGTTGCATCTTCTCCAAGCAACGCCGAATCAAACCTGTGTCCGCCAACTCGATATCAGCATCCAAAAACAGAACGTAAGGCG
>JAYTQD010000294.1:0-1439 GCA_043746935.1 Acidobacteriaceae bacterium
GGATGCGCCGTGTCCACAGGTTGCTACATACTCACTGCGGCTTAAAATGTTGTCGATGGGAACGGAAGACCGCTTCATTGGAGGAACTTATGAAATTAGCAGCGGTAGTCGCCTTGACGCTTGTCGGCACGTTGGCCTTTGCCCAAGCTGCGCCCCACGTGCCGCTACCTCCTCCCATGTCACCGCCGCGATCTGTACTTAAGGCTGCACCGTTGGGCGCGCCCATGAGCAATGAGGAAGTTGGAAACCTCCTCAAGGCACAGACGGCGGCCATTCAGTCTTTGGCTGAACGGGTCGAGTTGCTCAACGCTCGCTTAGCCAGCGTCGAAGGGAAGGTGAAAAGGTGACGGGCGAAACTGCGGATGCAATGTCCGCTCTGAGCAAAGCTCAGGCCTCTTTCGATGCCGCGACTGCGTCAGCACCTTGGGTCCAGCCCTGGTCTCAGGAGTTGGTCAGGTTTCTGGCAGTTAGCGTCTTGGGCTTTTCGGGTCTTGCATTGGTGATCTCAGCCGCCCTTCTTTGGCGAGCCGCTGCCACTCCCCCGCAAATCCTTCGCGTCACGGGCGTGATTTCAATAGTCGCGTTTTCCGCGCTTCTCTTGGTCGTAGGTTACGACAATCAGCAGCTGACACCGATAGTTGGCTTGTTCGGAGCCATCGCCGGCTATCTTCTCGGAAGAGACTCCAGTAGCACTGGATCGCGAGAGGGCTAACCCTTCCATCAAGGGGACGACCTACGGGCTACGCCCTCCGGCCGCCCCTCATGTCAAACGTTAGCCGTCACACTCACACTCATGCGCACTCCCCTCCCTCGCCTGGCCTTCATCGTGCAACTCGCCGTTCTAGCGTCTTGTGCAAGCACGACGGTCGAGCTGTCTGGCAACACACCAAAGGACGGGCTGTGCCAGAGTCCAACTGAAGCCGGCATAGCGCTTATCGTCTGGGACACGCAGTGGCGCCAAGATCAGAAAGACGTTTCCCAGCGCGAAGCCGCCGCCGAGAAGGGCCTGAACGAGTACTTCGCCCAGTCCAAGTGCCTTCCTAACGCAGAAGTTCGTCGCAATGCAGTCGGCGCGTCACTCAACGCCGAGCAAGCCAGGCAGCTTGCGGTTACGAGCAGTCCTCAGCTGAGCCGAGTAATCGTCGTTGTCGTGCGTGAGCTCGGGCCAGTTGTCAAATTGCTCTCCTCCGCGGCAGTCGTGGACGGAGGAACAGAGGTTGTACTCCACATCACTTCGTACTCGCCGAAGGAACCTGATGGTCAGCAAAACTTCGTCGTTCATTGGAAGAACGGTGGCCCCGGAGTCGTCAAGGGGGTGGCTACACCAATCCACCGAACTTTAGCCTCACCCTTTGTACGCGCAGGAAGGATGGGGTTTGACATGACGAACGGGACGAGGCTGAGATCGACCCGGGACGAAGCGCTGCGAGGTGGCGGCG
>JAYTQD010000295.1:0-3945 GCA_043746935.1 Acidobacteriaceae bacterium
ATCGCGCTCAGATATTCGTAGATTGCCCGGAGGTCGTGGTCAGTCATGTCTTGGTACGAGGGCCAAGGCATTATTTGGAGAAGGTCGCTGCGGAACGGAGGCGGAAGGCAGTTCGTGGTTACGGTAGCGGAACACGTAGGATGGAGATGATCAAAGTCTGTACCATGTCTCATGATTTCGACAAACTCTGAAAAACTCGCTCCTCCTATCGCCCGGCCGGTCTTATCCGGTGTCAAGTTGCGGGAGACAATGTGGACTGCGGAATTTGGCCCGGGGAACGGACCGAAATCGCGGCCGCCACCCAAGTAGGTCGCCGGATTGACTTTCTTCGGCTGGCCGAAGTATGGGTTAAAATTCGGGACAAATGCAGTTGGCGGGCCGGCGGAGTGGCAGCCATTGCACTCGGAAACGGCGTTGACGATGTAGCTGCCTAATCCCACCAACGCCCGGTTTTTCCCGGCCAAATTCAAATGGACTGGGGCTATCTGGAATCCCTTTTGAATCTTAGATTCGTCGCTGTCATTGTTGTTGTCGTCCTCAAGGGCCTGCATGCCACTGGAACTGATCAAAATCCCCGTAAAAACGAGCGAAACAAGAGCTGCGGTGGTGCCCGCAGCTTTTACAAAGTGCTTTGACATCGTAACGGTTCTCCTTTTTGGCTTTGTCCCTGATGGCCCGTAGCTTGCCCTGCGAAATCTGTGGACCAACCGTTCGCGAGTCCAAGTCGAGTCAATTGCAAAGATCAAAAGCCATGATGTGCTGGATAACTATGCCACGATTCCCAAACAATTGCTAGACCTAGTACCAAAGCCCTAGCCCTGAGAGTCAACCCTTGTCGCTCCTACTTGACACTTCCGCCCTAAATCTTTCGGGTGGCTGGCAAATCGGTAGAATCTTCAGAACTCGATCCGGCGACCTTAGTTTGGGCTGATGTCCACCCACACTGAGTTTGTCAAACGAGCAGCTAGTGTGCTGTGTCAGAAGTTCGGTAACATGACCGTACTAACGTAGGCACAGCGACCCTGGAGCCTGCCTGGGGTAGGGAGTGATGCGTTGAGACGGTGCCTGGGCAGAGTCGTGTGGCTTCGAGCACCTGAATCCGATTGTGTGGACGTCAGCGCTTAGGGCGAGTCGATGAAGCGGCGGCTTCCGGTAAAGACTGGCACCGGCGCCACTGCCGGGTGGGGTTTGGAAATCTTGTAGGAAGAGTTGTGAACACTGGCCGCCACTCTATCAGGTCGGTGCGGGGGTGAGGTTGGGAGGATTGAAATAGCGCTCGATACTGGCCAGTGCGGCGGAGGGTTTTTGGGCTCCGTAGCGGTCGTGCAAGGATTGCCAGGCGCGCTTCACTTTCTGCAGAATCTCGTCCGTGGTGGCTTTCCAGTTAATGGGCCTGGGGTTTTCATTGCGTCGCTCGAGAAACTGAGCAATATCTTGTTGCAATGCCTCGATCGTTGCCGCGGATCTGTGCTGCAGGCATTTCCGGGTCACGTCCCCGAACACACGTTCCACTTGATTGAGCCACGAACCGCTGGTGGGAGTGTAATGGATATGGAAGCGTGGATGCCCGGCCAGCCATTGCTGCACATTGGCGTGTTTGTGCGCCGAGTAGTTGTCGATAATGAGATGAATCTGTTTGTCGTGCGGCGAGTGCTCTTCAATCATGGCCAGGAATGGAATCCATTGTTGATTGGTGTGCTGCTGATGGAAGGTAAAGATAACCTGGCCGGTGCCGACATTCTGTGCTGCAAACAGTGTGGTCGTTCCATTTCGTTTGTAATCGTTCGTTTGGGTCGCAGGATGGCCGGGCGCACAAGGCAGGCTGGGCTGGGTACGTGTCAGCGCCTGGAGCTGACATTGTTCGTCCGCCGACCACACGATCGAGTCGGCAGGCGGAGTCAGGTATAGGGCAACGATATCGGCGGTCTTCTCGGCAAAGAGCCGATCATTGCTCAATTTGAACGTCTTCACCCGATGCGGCTGCAACTTGTGCTTCCGCCAGATCCGGCTCACCGAGCAAGCGCTTACGTCCGTCTGCTGAGCTAAACTCCGTGTGCTCCAATGGGTGGAATCGCGAGGCGTTTCCCGAATCGTCTTATTTACGATCTGCGCGATCTTGTCGGGACCGATGGTGCGCGGTCGACCCGATCGCGGCGCGTCGTTCAGCCCTCCCATGCCCAGTCGCAGAAATCGCTGTTCCCAGCGCAGCACAGTTTGCCGCGTAATCCCCAGTTGCTCCGCAATCTCCTGCATCGCCGTGCCCACTGCCAACTCCATAATGATAGTCGCCCGTTCCCACAACCTCACCGCGGAGGTGCGACTGGCAGCGAGAGATTTCAGTGCCTTCTGCGATGACTCGTCCAACTGGATTTTTTGGGCGCCTGGCATGGTTAGACGTGTGCGGCGTGAGGGTTTTCTCAGGCCAAAGTTAAGATGACAGCAACTCACGGAAATGGCGATGCACAGGCAGCGCCAGCACTTCCTTTATCGAACGATTCGGTTTATGAGCCAGATCGTTCTTGCCGCGACCGGTCGTGCGTCCCACCACCACCCAGTTGGCCGCGCGATAACAGGTTCCGCGGAAGCGTTCCGGATCGACGAAGGTTTCCAGTAGATACACCGGATGTGCATAGAGGCGCTGCCAGTCGCGCGGAACCTGCCTGGCCATGCGCCCCAGAATGTGCGATGCCAGAAGCGGAACCGTAACCCACGGCAGAATCAGAAATCGAGTATTGTAGGCCAGCAAATGAATGTTGCGCCGCCGTGCTTCCATCCCCCAGCCGATGAACCGGTCACGGCATCCCAGATGCCGCGGTGAACTGGACCACGCCAGACACGCGATCGCTTGTCCTTTCGCCGACACCAGATATTTGAGGTGCTCGCCCACCGGTTGCTCGTAAGCCAAATAGTGGTACTGCTGGATCAGGCCATTGAATAAGGCTTCTTGCGGTGTTCTCCGCACCTGTTCGATGGTGAGCGGTCCCAAGTCGCTCAGCTGCCCACCCACCGGTCTGTCATCTGGAATCACCGCCTCGGGCCGCGCTTTTTTTCCCGGCGGATGGCGGCGTACCGGTGGCAGTCGGATCTCGCCGGCGCGCTCCAGCATCAACAGCAGACCGCGACAGACCATATCCCGCAGCGCGCCGTTGGCTTGCTTCCAATTCCACGTTTCGCACAATCTCCGCGACAAAGCCCAGCGGCTGGCTTCAGGATTCTCCGCGATCAATCGCCGGATCGCTTCGATGTCAGCGAGGGTGAAGATCCGTCCGCGATATTTCCACTCGATTGCCATCCCTATCTAAAAGCAGTTTGCCAGAGATAGCTTCGGAACGCAAGCCTTTTTCTTGTTCTTTTTTGGGTTATTTCATCAAACGCCACGGGAGGGCCCGAACTGATGTACCATGCACCTGATGCGCTTCGGGCGGTTGCTCAGATTCGAAGTGTTACAAGACTTCTGACACAGGACACTAGGTCTCTGCCCTCGTGATTTGATCCCGCCGCATATCTTGCATTTCTCCGGCTATCGCGCAGAGGAAGCGAGCGGGAGCGCCGTAACGGCGGGGCCGCAGATGATCTCGACGATCGTGGGAGAAGTGAGGCTTGTGGCGAGGTCTGGCGGGATTCGCAGATCGACTTGGTAGACGCCGGCGATGGTGCATGAGAATGGTTGCGTGGCTCGGCCGGTGGCATCCACAGGGCCGAGACCTGTGGCGTATAGGTGAACAATTTCACCGGCGCGCGCGGGCGACTCTTGAGTGATGAGGCCTTCGAAGTTCTGATGCGCAGCCTTACCGCCAATCCGCGTACCGTATTCCGGCGGGATGGTTCCCACGGTACCAGGAACGTGAACTGGTTGGGTGAGGAAGAAACCAGCGGAACGGTCTGGCCGTGGAAGGAAAGGGTCGGCGGGTTGCCTGCCGAATCGTAAAGTCCGACGCCGTAAAT
>JAYTQD010000296.1:0-1433 GCA_043746935.1 Acidobacteriaceae bacterium
GCTTCCAACACTTCTACGGACTCGGTCCGCAGCTACATGAGTCGACTCTGGCGCAGATTCCGGAGTCGGCGTACCGGGCGGGGGCGGCGAAAGTGGAGGCTGTTACGACCGCTGAGTAGTTACTTCCGGCAGGCGCATGTCTGATCCTACACATTACAGTGTGTAATACTTTACACATGGCAACGAACCTTGCGCTAGACGACACTCTGATCGAAGCGGCTCGCCGCGCCGGTGGACACCGCACCAAGAAGGAAGCGGTTACCGCCGCTCTGAACGAATACATCCAGCGCCGGAAGCAGTTGGGCATCTTGGAGTTGTTTGGCACCGTTGACTTTGATCCCGCCTACGATTACAAAGCGGAACGGCGCAAGATTCGTCCATATCGAGATTCACTCGCTTAACAACAGCTCATATGAACCTCAAAGAAGGAACACGTCGGCTTGGCATCGTGCTCGGAATTCTGGGTGGCGTTCTCGGAACATTTATCGCATACCAGAACGGAGTCGATCTTTGGCATACGCATGTGGCCCACAAGAGGTTTGAGTCGTTGCTCGGCTCGCCAACGATGCTAAAGGTCGTCAAAACGGAAGCCCTGTCACAAGAATCATTGAGCACAGCAGCCCTAACTTCCGATGCTTCCATGGCGCAACAGAAGCCTCCCGCAGAGCAGCAATACTCCGACCTGCCAAAAGGGGCAAAAATCGTTTTCGACCCGAAGTCAACTTCGCCCCCGTTGTTCGACATGTCGAAGGCAAAGCCCATCGACTACGATGCCTTAGCGCAGCAGGTGCGGTCGAAGTCGTCAAAGATGCAGCTCATGCCGCCTGCAGGTTATGTGGAAGTACCTCCGCCGCAGAAATTGCGGGCCGGTGAGAGTCTTGTTGTCCCGGTAAATCGCGATGGAATTCAGGAAGTAACTTTTGATACGATTGGTGTTTCGGTAATTCAACTCTCCACCGGTGAGTCGGTTTTGAAAACTGAGTCACCCGCTCTGTGGGCCTTTGCCGTCCTGTTTCTCTACCCAGTCAATCGGTTTTTTGGTGCCTTGGGGTTCACTTCGCGTCCTGACATGGGTTGGCGCTGGATTCATTCCAAAGTAGCCCACCTCGAACCACGCTCGTCCTTGACTTCGCCAGCCCCACAAAAAGATAATCAAAGGTTGCGCGAAAGTGATTCGAACCAGCTAGTTAAACCAGCAAGGAGATCCCCGTGGCATCGAGCGTTCCGGCGGTTAGAGAAGCGGGCGACATCGTCAAGTCCGGAGTGGCTCCGCTCCGCGCTGGTCAGGGCGTAAGCTTTTTCCTCCGCCGTCTGCATTCTTTGAGTGGCATTATCCCCGTAGGCGCGTTCCTGGTCGAGCACATCCTCATCTCCAACTCCGCGGCGATGAATGGGCCTACGGCTTATGCGCATCAGGTCCGGTTTTTGGCGAG
>JAYTQD010000297.1:0-3939 GCA_043746935.1 Acidobacteriaceae bacterium
GCGCAAAAGTACGCCGACTACTTCGACACTTGCCGCCGCAAGCGCAACCAGATCGACTACACATTTTCCAACGTCGCCACGGAGACCGAAGCGAAGGAAATCACGCTTCAGGCAGCAGAGTTCTACAGGCACGTCGAAGGCTGGATTGCAAAGAACCATAGCGCGTTCAAGAAGTGACGCGGAAGACTCAGAGGCTATTCGCAGGAAGGTCAGTCTTGAGATGATTTTTCACGCGCTGCGCGGGTAACGGGTGCAGCCTCAAATACTCATCGCGATTTCGCTTGTCCTTGATTCCTCTCCACACACCGCCGAAGATGAAAATCAGATATGCAAGCAAACCGACCAACCGCCAACTCTTAGGGGTTTGATCTGCTGACACAATGTAAATGACATACAGAAGACCGACTGCGACCACTCCCGACACTCTGGCCCAATCTGTTCCCTCGTCATACCCGCAGTGCGGACATTTCTGCATGTCATTTCCTCCGAAGTCTTACCCTTCCACCCGATAAAACCGCCCCATCTCGCGAAACTTCCGATAGCGCTGCTCCAGCAAATCCCCAACCGAAAGCAGTTTCAATTCCGCCAAATTCTTCTGCAACGCCGCATCCAGCAGCGCAGCCGCCGCTTCATGATCCCGGTGCGCCCCGCCCTCAGGCTCCTGGATAATCCCGTCAATACAGCTCATCTCTTGCAAATCTTTGGCCGTAATCCGCATGGCCTGCGCCGCCACATCGCGCTTGGTCGCATCGCGCCACATAATCGACGCGCATCCCTCGGGCGAAATCACCGAATACACCGAATTCTCCATCATCAAAACACGATCTGACGCCGCAATCGCCAGCGCTCCACCGCTTCCGCCTTCGCCCGTAATCGTCGTCACAATCGGCACGCGCAGCTTGGCCATCTCCCGCAAATTTCGCGCAATCGCCTCGCCCTGCCCGCGCTCTTCCGCGCCAATCCCGGGATAAGCTCCCGGGGTATCGACAAATGTCATAATGGGCCGCCCAAACTTCGCCGCAAACTGCATCGCCCGCAGCGCCTTACGATAGCCCTCGGGATTCGGCATGCCAAAATTCCGGTATACCTTCTGCTTCGTATCCCGCGCCTTCTGGTGACCCACAATCAGAACGTCTTCCCCATGAAACCGCGCCATCCCGCAAATCAGCGCCGCGTCATCGGCAAAATTCCGGTCGCCGTGAATCTCGCTCCAGTCGGTAAAAATGCGCTCAATGTAATCCAGTAGATACGGACGCTGCGGATGCCGCGCCAACTCCGTCCGCTGCCACGCATTCAGCTGCGCGTCAATCTGACGCCGCAACGCCGACACTTGCCCGTGCAGCTCCTGCATCATTTGACCTGCCTCGGCGTCCTGCCCCGGCAGCGCCTCCAGCTTGCCAATCTGCTGCTCGATGCGTGCCAGCTCGTCTTGCGCTTTATTGACCGATTCCATCGTTACGCTGTGCCCATTTCCATTTCCGTTCGCGTGTCCATTCGACAACTCCGCCCAATGCGTCTGCACCATCGAAAACAAAAATTCCCGCGCCACCACTGCCGGATGACTCCGGCCAGCATCCATACTTCCGCCGTTTTGCAGCGTCGTGGTTAAACTCATCCGTTATTCGTCGAATCAACCGATCTCAGCCGAGCCTGCCAACCCCACACACCCAGCCCGAGTCACAAATACCGCTCGGCAACACATTATAGCCCTAGGCCTCCCCTGCCCACCACGAAATCCCCCTCCAAGTTCCCCGGAAAACACCCCCCTGAACGCTGCTCGGCGGGCCCCGTCCCCGTCCTTAACGTTCGGGACTTTTCTTTCTCCCTGAAAATACAAAGGCGCAGACCCGGCGGGGCATGCGCCTCCAATATCTACTCCATACTCTCATAATATCAATCTGGAACACGTAGATCACAACCCCGCTGCTACCGCCCCTGGACAGACTCCAGGTACTTCAGCAGGTTCCCCAACCTCACGTCCCCAAAATCCTGATCTCCCTCGATCTGATGAAAGATTGGCCCCCACACCGGCATCTCCCGTGAGCCATGCGACAGCGCAATGTCGTCGCCCAGGATTTGACCCCGCACACGCGCGGATGGAAACTTCCCGCCGTTGTTCTTCGCCAGCACAGTTAGGTCCGGCACCTTGGTTTTCAGGGCCGCCGCCATCGGGCCGCCACCCTTGGCATCCGAGCCATGACACGCCGCGCAATGGGCCCGAAACAAGTCCGGACCCTTCACCGAGTAAATCAGCTGTTCCAATTGTTCTTTTGTCTTCGCGTGCGTCTTCGCTTCCTTCTTGGACGCCGTCTGCGCACTTGCACCCAACCCCGCCAGCAGCAAACACCCCAGTGCCATACGCAACAGCATTCTCACCATGAGCACCTCAGCCCACACTATATCTGTCATCTTGCCCATACGCTGTGCCACACATCACCAACCTACGTCGCCCGCTCTCCACCCGCCTTGGCCGGAGCCAACCCAATCAGCGCGACGCCGATGACCACCAGCCCCACCACGCCCACCAGTTCTCCGCGCGCGACGATATTGCGGTAGGCCTGCGTCCCCATCACAGCGGCATGAGCGAAGCTCGACCATGCCGTGAAGGCGATGAGGCTGCGATGCGCCACCGGGTTCCGCGCCGCTAGCAACAAGAAAATCCCGAGCGTCACATACAAGCTCAGCATCATCGCCAGCGCCGCTTCGGATCGGAAAAACATCGTCAATGGATAGATCCCAGCCGTAAACAGCAGCCCCACCAACACCAACACGCCCTTCAGCGCTCGTTCTCGCATCATTGTGCCCTCCTGCTTACTAACGAAATCATTACTTGGAAAGTTCCAAAGTTTTAAGGCCAGCGGAGATTGGGAGTGTTGGGGCGGGCGACCCCACTATTTCATCAGCAAATCCCACGCCTCCAGGTTCTCCCGAAACGGCCCGTCCTTCTTCCGCGCCCGCCGGTCCAGCAGGATCTGCGTCCGCCTCACCAGCTTCCTCTGCGGAATGATGTACCACAGCCCATCCACCGTCAAATGCACCGCCACAAAATCAATCTCCGACATCAGATACGGCACAAACCCATTCTTTTTCCCCCTTACCTTGTGCCGCCCGACATTCACGTGACACGTATTCGGAGAGTGTACCGCTCCTGTCGATTTCACCTGCACCTTATTGAGCCGCCGCCCGTTGTCCACCACACAGTCGTACCTCGCGTTGTCCCCATACGGCTCCGATACCACCATCCCCATCCCCATGCCCCTCAACATAAACTCCATCTGTGCCAATGCGCCCTTGTGCTTTGGATTGTGCATACTTTTGCACACACCTTTCTGAAAATAGAAAAGACGCAAGCCCAATTGGGTGTGCGCCTCAGGTAGAATCTTTAAAATTCTACTCTTAAGTTTAGTATATCATTTTAGAACAGGTGTTTTGACAGATTGATGAGATTTATATTTCCTTTCAATTAAGGAACTTCCAGTCCAAACCTCGCGCCAGACCCCTTGACAAGTTTTTCCCCATTTTGGGAAACTGAACACTTCCTTGCACATTTTGAGAACTTCCCTTCCTCCACCCCGGCGGTGGCCCAGCCTTTTGATCTTCCGGAAAATACCCGCCTGCGCCACCCAAATGCGTTTGTGTGCCCCAGCGTTTGCACTAGATTCAGCTTTTGGGTGGAGCAGCGCTTCAGCGCTGCATTAGAAGCCAGAGGATCTGCGGATTTAGCCGCTGAGGTAAGGTGTGGGACTCGGCAAACATGCCGGGTGCCCCATGCAAGCCCTCTTTTGGCTTGCGAGGGGGTTTCCCTCAACCCACTTCGCCCTCAAACCACCACCCGGCACGCATGCACTCTCCCACTTTCTTGCCGCACTCCACCCCCAACAAGAAAGCTTGTCATTCCGACCAACGGGAGGAATCTGCTCTGAAACGGGAAAAAGGGAA
>JAYTQD010000298.1:0-1428 GCA_043746935.1 Acidobacteriaceae bacterium
CCACCAATTTCCAGATGGTCGAAGGCGGGCGGTCGTGATGCCCAAGACGCGCTACGACTTCATCCAAAATTAGCTTTGGAACCCATAGCAGCGCCAGTGGCATCAGTCCCCGAAGCAAGCGGAGAACGATGCTGGTCGATACCAGCATTGGACTGGTGTCCCACACCAGGCGTATGAGCGGTTTGACGTTGCGGAGCGATTGAAGTCGCGTTCGCCAAGTGAGATCGACTTCTTCGGAACCGCGGCGTTTGGATGGGGGCACGGACGCCATCAGCGGCTTACGACTTGCTGTCTTTAGACGGTGGATTGGCCTTGATTGGCTTCGGCTTGATGACCGGGGTGACCTTGAACATGGTGACGCCTTTTCCAGAAGTCTTGAGCTTTTCACTCGTCCATTGGATCGCCATTGGTGGATACCTCTCTTTTTAGTTTAGCCGCTTTGTATAAGACGTCGAGCGGTTCGCCAAGCAAAATTGAGAATGGCCAAGTGGAGGGAGATCAAGACACTCCAAATTCAACACGGGTACAAAGATGTGGAAATCAGTGCGCACCTCGCGGTGTTGGGTCGCGGCTTGGGAAGTGGAGATCGGAAATATGCACAATACGCGAAATCATGCATGGGAACTATATCACGCTGTAAGGCTCAAATACCATCGCCAAACGTGCCGGTGACCTGGGGAAACACGCGCGGGTTGCGCGGTGACACGCCGACCTCATCGCCTACTGCCAGTTGCAACTCCTGATACTGCTCACGCGGGATTTCCGCATCCAGCATTTGCCCGTTATCGTTGCGTTCCAGCTCAAGACGCACCATCGGACCCGTGCTTGCCACATAACGGATGGTCGCCTTGATGTCTTTATCGGAAGGCCTGCGCGTGATGCCCAACTCGTGCGGACGCACATAAGAGATATCGCCGCGTTCGTGAAACAGATTGACGTCGCCGAGAAATTCATAGACGAAGGCGTTCACTGGATTGTCGTACACTTCCACCGGCGTGCCCACCTGCTCAATCCGGCCGCGATTCATGATGGCTACGCGGTCGGATACTTCCAGCGCCTCCTCCTGATCGTGGGTTACGAAGACGCTGGTGATGTGTAACTCATCGTGCAATTTCCGCAACCAGCGGCGGAGTTCTTTCCGGACCTTTGCATCGAGCGCCCCGAAGGGCTCGTCAAGCAGCAGGACGCGTGGCTCGACGGCCAGCGTGCGGGCTAGCGCCACGCGCTGACGCTGGCCGCCGGAAAGTTGGTTGGGATACCGGTCAGCGAGCCAGCTCAGTTGAATCAGTTCAAGCAATTGCTTGACGCGGTCGCGAATTTCGCTGTCTGGAGGTCGCGTTTGTTTGGGCTTGAGACGCAAGCCAAACGCGATATTTTCGAACACCGTTAAGTGGCGGAACAACGCGTAGTGTTGGAAGACGAAGCCGA
>JAYTQD010000299.1:0-1428 GCA_043746935.1 Acidobacteriaceae bacterium
ACATGGAAGAGAAACAAAGTTCAAGCTGGCCCAGTCTGCCGTCTAACCAGCTAGTGGAGGGGACTCCCCCGCGCTGCGCGCTCCTCCGCCCCTCACCAGCGCGTTAGAACGCACTTGGCCGCATAAACGGTACGACGTTCCCAGCAGATAAATCGCGGACCCTAAGCCTAATCAGTTGCCCAGGTAAAATCGCAGGCGGTCTCCTACGTGGCTCCGAAGACGGCCAAGAAAGCTCAGAACCCCAGACGACGAATTCCATGTGTTCAAGCCCCTCCTTCGTATCCGCGTATCCATATACATGGTAGAAAGGAGCCCAAAGCGCTCCGCGGCGAATCCAGACCCGGCCATCGATGACCCGTATCTCTGCCACCCCTGTGGCCACTAAGCGATCGCAGCACCGGCGCAGGCGAATTGGACTACGCGTGCGCTCAATTATCACTTCATGGATGGACAAATAATCAATCGGCAAGGCACATCCCAGTACAATCTCGGAACGGCTAAAATGCATTTCCACGGAAACCTCCAAATAATCAAAAGTGACGGAATACATATAGCTCTTCGATTCCGCTTACGAAGGTTTAGTTTCGATTTACTTTTTCAACTTAGGATGGCATCGAACGCCGCTCCCAAATGACAGCGCAATCCTTACTAATATGGCAATCGAAGGTGCGTTCTAACCAGCCAATGGAGCGGACGCCTCCGTGCTGCGCACTCCGGCGCCGCTCATCGGCGCGTTAGGCGTCACTATGCCTTCGCGTTACCGTCACTGGCACCCGGACGGGGCGGGACTCACTCCGTGCGCTCATCCGCCCGCCGCCTTTCACTTTGTTAAATTCAGAACACACGACAACTATCCTGACGCGGCGGGTTACGATCTCAACATCTTTGCGGATTATTTCCAATTCGTACTCATGGACGAAAGCGCCAGTGATGATTTCTCGACGATCTGGACCGACGAAGCGCTTTCACGAATGCTGGCGACTGGAGAGCTGGCCGTCTGTCCGGGAACCCTACGAAACGTTGAAGTGCAAGTCGAAATTGTTATTTGGGAGAGCGAACCATCCGTAAACTTGGACGACCACGACCATGCAGTAGAGGCCTCCTTCAAGATCCCAAGCGGCAAATTGATGGTCACTAGCTGCACGGGGTATGGCCCGGCTGCGCCGAGGTTCAGCGTATCTCCAGGAGCCTATCGAATGCTTTTCGTTGTTAGCGGAGTAGAAACAATACAGAACGAATGGGAGCCGGCCGATGACAAATATACTGTCCACCTATGGCCGGGAACCTCACGCGAACCGAGACTCCTCAAGCACTGGAAAAGGCGTGACGCCTAACCAGCCAATGGAGCGGACGCCTCCGTGCTGCGCACTCCGGCGCCGCTCATCGGCGCGTTAGGCGTCAGATTCAAAAGCGTTTTGTGGATTTCTC
>JAYTQD010000300.1:0-1427 GCA_043746935.1 Acidobacteriaceae bacterium
CCTGTCGAAACCCCATTGAGCGACCTACATGGTTGCTTCGACGATCTATTCGCAGCTCGCGAATTCGCCGAGCGGCTAGTGGCAGAGTTCGACAAAGACTCACCAGACTCCATGCTTCTCGATGCGCTGACAACAGCACTATTCGTAAGATACTGCCGTAGCTTCACGACCGGAGCACGCATCCGACTGCAAGTAGAAGATCATCCTTCGCTAACCCCGACCGAACGGAAATTGCATGCGCGGCTGCGGGAAGTCCGAGATTGGCACATCGCTCATCCCGTAAATCTTCAAGAGATACAGGCACTCTATGTGGCATTCGATCCGAACCCGGCAGCTACAACAGGCGTCATTGGAATTTCGGCCACCTCGTCAACCGACTTGGGTATCACTTCGCATGAAGCAGAAGGCGCCGTTTCGCTGTGCAAGCATTGGCTCGATTGGCTGCGACCACTGATCAATCAAGAGTACACGCAACTGAGACCATTGGCTGACAAGCTGTCTCGGCAAGAGCTGTTTGCGCTTCCCGAGGACGAAGTCGAACCCAATTTCAATCTACGAGCACGAAGAGTACAGCGCAAGCTAAAGTGACGCCTAACCCATCCATCGAGCGGACTCGCAAAGGCAGGCCGCGCTACACTCGTTTGCCTATTCTCCGTTCCGCGCGGCCTGCCTTTACGACCCGCTCATGTCACACGTTAGGCGTCACGAAGCCAAGGAGGTAGCACCATGCAACCATACGATCTCGCGATTCCAACTCTCCCGTGCCGCTCTGTTAGTTCGGCCGTTGAGTTCTATAGGCGCCTTGGCTTCGAGGGCGGCGCGCACGAGTTCAATAGCGAGTACGCCATACTGCGGCGAGGCGCTGTCGAACTGCACTTCTTCACTCACAAAGATCTGGTTCCAGCTGAGTCGTCCGCCGGCTGCTATGTCCGAGTGCTGGATGTAGAGAGCGTCTACCGCTCCTTCTCCTCCAGTCAGTTACCTCGTACAGGCATCCCGCGTATGGACATCTTGGAAGACAAGCCTTGGGGACTTAGAGAGTTTGCCGTCGTTGACCTCGACGGCAACCTTATCCGCATCGGCCAAATCATCGCAAGCTAGCCCTATGCCCACTCATCCGCAAGCGACGCCTAACCCTTCCTTCAAGCGGACCCGTTCCGGCCGGCTTCGCCGTCCTCCACGGTCCGCTTAAGTCAAACGTTAGCCCGCTCAATTCGCCCAGTCCGGTACAGTGCGCACATGGCTCCCACAGTTGTTCGCGACGGACAGTTCCGCTTGTTCTTCTTTTCCCGCGAAGAACCGCGAATACACGTCCATGTCGCGCACCCAGACGGAGAGGCGAAGTTCTGGCTTACGCCGGAGGTAACGTTGGCAACCTACACTGGCCTGTCGCGAAGCCAGCAGCGAGAAGCTCAAGCTGTGGTGCA
>JAYTQD010000301.1:0-10468 GCA_043746935.1 Acidobacteriaceae bacterium
TACGTTAGCAACGAATCGGAGAGCATTCTCGATGTGGTGGACCGCAACAGCGGCGATATTTTGAAGAAGATCGCACTCACGGACCGCCCCAACAACCTAGCGATCACCCAGGATGGAAAGCGAGTATTGGTCTCTATCCGGGCGCAACCGGGTGTGATCGACGTGATTGACACCACCTCTCTCACTCGCGTGAAGAGCATTCCGGTCAACGGCAGCGTCCACAATGTTTTCGTCACGCCCGACGGAAGGTTTGTGGTCAGTGGCTCGATCGAGAATAAATCCGCTACGGTCGTCGACCTCCAAACCGAACAGGCACTCTGGGAAGTCAAATTCGACAGTGCTGTCCGGCCCATGACATTCGAGACCAATCCGGACGGCTCGACGCGCCGGATTTTCGTCCAACTCTCGGGCCTCAATGGATTCGCGGTTGTAGATTTTTCCAAGCGCGTCGAAGTGGCGAGAATCCATCTGCCAAAGCAACCCAGAGGCTTCGGAATTGTAGAGGGTCGAACCGGCACGCCTTCCCATGGCATCGCCGTAAGCCCCGATGGGAAATCGCTCTGGATCAACAGCACGTTTGCCAATGCAGTCTTCAAGTATTCACTGCCGGATCTTCAGCTGATCGGACACGTCCCTCTGCCTGAGGTTCACCCGCTAGGCCAAGCGTCAACCGGTTCCGTTCCCGAATGGATCACCTTTACGCCGGATAGCAAGACGGTCTACGTTTCGAACTCAGGCGCGGGATCGGTGTCGGTCATTGACGCAACAATGCTGAAGAATGTCGCTCTGGTTCCAGTAGGGGAAGTGCCTAAGCGCATGACCACCTTCGTCTTGCACTGAGTTGCTCTGCAGCACTCGGGCTGTGGGGACTTTTGTGGTGACACTCCCTCAAAAAGGAGCCCAGTATTGAGCAATTGCGCGTCGTGCCCTAAGCCGTCGGCAACCCTCTTATTTCGAGCAGCTTAGAGCACCGCCGAGCAACTCCGCACTCCACCCACTACCGGCTGTTAACCGGAGGCGTCGAACAGTACATTTTTCCTTGATCCAAGGTCACGGTCGTCAAGCCCGACCAATTGCCGCCTCAGCACGCGACGATTTTTTTACGGCAGGGTGAGCGAGTAGGCTCCGCGGCCGTGCGTGGCTGCGTACAGCAACCGCGCGGTTGGGGAGATGACCAAACTGGGAACCTCCACGGAAGGTAGCCCGGTAGCGGGACTCTGCCAGACGGTGCTGCCCATGGCCAGGCGGAGGACGCCGAAATCGTTGGCCGAGTACAGGTCGCCGGTTTTATCGTCGCGCACCAGAGCGGTGACGGGGATATCACCGAGGCTGCCATCGATCTTAGTCCAGGTGGCGGTGCCGTTTACCGGATTGTAGGTGACATCGAAAATGTGTCCGGGCGTTGTCGGAGTGACCGCGCTGTAGCCGGAATATGAGACCCAGGCGTGATTGGTGTTCTTGGGGTCAATAGCAATTCCACTTACAAAACGCTGTGGCGCGTTGGTGGCAAGCGAGTCGAGCCGCGTGAAAGTTACCGAACTGCCGTTGGCGCTGGGCGAGCTGGAAACGGAATCGGCGTTGTGGGAAATAAAGACGCGCCCGGTGGTGGTTGCGCCCCAGAGCGTGCTCGTGTCGGCGGGCGTCCGGGTGATGTTGGCCATCACACCGCCGGACTTTGTTGAGCCGTAGAAGGTGGAGGTGAGGTTGCCGTGGGGATCGGAAACGCCGGTGGGGCTGGCCAGTTCCACCCAGTCGCCGCAACTGATGGCGAAGTCTCCGGTGAACTCGTTGCAGTGGAGATCCAGGCTGGATTGCACGCCGCCGTTGTCAGTGGTGCGCCAGATGCCTTGCAGTCCGGCAAACATGCTGTTCGCCTTGGCGACGGTGGGATCGGAAATGGCCGGAATATAGAACGACCAAGCTTCGGCCGGAGCGGCGCGGAAGGAATCGGAAATCCAGTCCCAGCCCAGAGGGTTTACTCCGCGGAAGTTTACGTCCACCTGCGGGCCGTAGTAGGTGTGGAAGCGGATGGTGGGGTTGGTGGCGTTGAAGCCGGACTGCCCGCCGTCGCCTCCGATCACCTGCGGCCAGATTTTGGTCCCCTGGTAGCGGAAGGTGCCGTTATCTTGCGTTCCGCCCATCAATTCCGTGGTGGGCTTTTTCGGATTGATGGAGAGGCTCTGGAACTGGAGCGTGTTCAAACCAGTGTTGAGGCTGGTGAGCACAGTGGGCACGGCCGAGAGCAGGCGTTGGCAAGCGGTGGTTCCATCGCTGGTCAGGCCACGCGTGGCGCAGGCGCTGGAAACATCGGCGTACGCGCCACTGGACCGCATGAGGCCGCCATCGGAGCCGTTGAACCAAACGGTTGGATCGCCGGGATTGGTCACCAGCACATGCTGGTCGGGATGGATGGAGTTGGGCTTGGTCGGGGAAGTGGCGTCAAAAGTGAGGTCGGTGAAGGTGCGGTTGTTGTGAGCTGGATCGGGATCGCCGCCCGTCGTGGAGCGCAAAACTGTGCGGGCGTTGGAGATGCCCCTAGCCTCGGGGTAGACAAACGAGCCTAGAACGAAGACGGTGTCGGGAAAACCAGCGGGCGTAAAGATGGCGTTGTCGTACCAGCATTGTCCAGTGCAATAGTTGTACGTGGCATAGCCGGGATCGGCCAGATTCGGGCTGGAAAGATTCTTCCAACTTGCGCCGTTCGCGCCAGCCACCACCAGCACCGAGGCGGGCTGGTTCATATTGTCATTGCGCCAGACCGATGCGCCAGCCTGGTTGGGAGGGCCGCCGTTGCCGCCGCCATCGCCCACATACATGCGGGTGTGGCCGTTTTTGGTGGTAAGAGCGATCACCGAACGCGAGTAGTAGTCTTCCGCGGATACGTTGTAACCCAGGGAAACGAACACCTTTTGAAAGGCTCCAGCCTTGTCCGTGGGTGAGCTGCGGTATACGCCGACGCCGAAGGCCGAGGCATACACAGTCTTGGGGTCGGTGGGGTCAAGCGCCACGGCATCGACGCCTTGGCTGAAGGCTCCCGGAGTCACCGAAGCGGGAAGCCAGAGTGCAGTAAACGTGACGCCTCCATCGGCGGAGTGGTACAGGCCAACCGGCTGGCCGGCCGACGGCGGATTCACCTCGCCGCCTCCAATCACCGCGCTGAACCCGCGGATTCCGCGCGTGGTCCCAACATAGATGCTGTTCTTATTGGTGGGGTCAATGACCACATTGCTAATCGAGCGGTTGACCGCGAACTGGCTCCCAGCCAGAAGGGTCCAGGTGTTGCCACCGTCGATCGACTTGTAAATGCCCTGTCCGGCGGAGGAATCCGCGCTGGCGTTGGGTTCCCCGGTGCCGACGTAGATTGTGTTGCCGGTCGAGTCCGAAGGGTCGAGGGTGATGGAACCTATGGCATTCGTCAGAAAAGTACTCGAGATCGGGGTCCAGACGGGCGCGCTGGCAAGTGCTTTGTCGGTGCGCCAGACGCCTCCCCCAGCCGCGCCCACGTAGAGGCGGCAAAGCGTGGTCGTGCAGACTGGGCTGATCGCCAGAGCGGAAATCCGGCCGGAGGCGATGTAAGCAGCACCGGTGCGTCCCAGGACGGCCGGGTACTGGGCCGTGGTAGGGCCAAGCGCGGTCCAACTTGTGCCGAGCACGGGACCGCGGATTCCCGCCATGGATTCCGCGTGAACATGAGCCATACTCTGCCGCGCCGCCTGCGTCAGCGCCATGGGAATATCCGTGCCGGGATAGGCTCGATTCCTGAACTTTTCCAGGGCCAAAGCGTTGGGGCCGCCTTCAGGCTCGCCCCCGTCCTTGAGGCGTGCCGGAAGCGATTCGGTCCGCAGCAGGCGGAGGCGGCGTGCCTGGGACAGTGGTTGCGAGGCCGCGCTGGCAGGCGAACTCTTCTTGGAGGCTTTGGGAGCCGCGTAGGAACCGAGGGATGAGAAAATGACCAATGCCGTGACGGCGAGCAAGGAAATCCTAGTGTTCAAGGGTGGTGCCTCCTGGATCGTGATTGTAGGGGGAGGGACCGCCGAAAGCCGCGTAACTCGAGCGTTTCAGCGGGGCCGTGAGCGCGTGCACCCACAATTCCAGAAGTTCTACAGGAGAAGCCAGCCGCTGTCAATCTGCATTATTTTGCGCACTGTTACAGCACCGGCGCAGAGATCTGACCGATCAGGGTTTCTCCATACGTGGACCGGAGCGGCGCTCATGAGCTCTTCTCTCCCCGCCGCGAGCGAACAAGCTTGTGATCTTCAAGTGTCTGTAGGAACTCACGGATGTCGGTCGATGCTGTTTCCTCGCTTATGGCGTACTGGCGCGCGATTTCCCAAGCGATTTCTGACTCCGCCCATCCATTTCCAAGGGAATCCAGGATCAACGCTCCAGCTGCGTTAAGGCGCAACATCTGGCCGTGGTCGATATCGAGGACAATTCCGCCATCCTCATTGCGGGTGCTGCGAACTCCGGCTGAAATGTCGTACAAGGCGTGGGTCCTTCCGGGAGCGTGTCGGGAATATCCCATGAAGCGCAGGCATGAGGCGAGACTTTGTGTGAAATGTTCGCAAGACGGCCCGGATCTCGTGGCGCTTCACGTCTTCAATGGCTGCTGCGGCCACCTGAACGCGTCCGACCATGTTGCGGCCAATGACGGGCAGGAGCGCAATTGGATCAGCTCCGATGTGCGGCCCGAACTGTTCCTGGAGTACCCGAAGCAGGTGGCCTTCTGGCAAATTTCATTTGAAGAACCGGAGGGAGCCGGTCATCCCAGACGTAGGACTCCGTGCGCACCGGCATGGTGAGAGAGACAAAATCGTCGGTCGCTGTATTCGGGGCGTAGGTGAGCACACTCTTGAAGTCGCCAACGGATATGGTCCGCAAGCAACTGATGGTGTGACCGGGGAGGAGTGTGCCCGGGAACCGCCGCAATAGGGCGGAGGCGAGGGGCCGCTACTCCTTTGGAGAAGCGCAAAATCGCCGGGGACCGTACTTTTGCTACACGAGATTGTACAAATCAAACTTGTTCAGACCTTCCTTAAAGTTGCAGGTATTGAAATAGAGGACTCCAACGAGGCCGGCGTAGATGTGCAGTATCCTTGGGAGGACTCGCCACGTCGGTTCCACGAACACCCGATGCACTTGAAGTCGTTCTATATTGACAAATATCCAGTAACAAACGCGGAATTCAAGAAATTCTTGGATTCGTCTCACTATCATCCCCAAGACGACTTGAATTTTCTGCGCGATTGGAAGGATGGCAACTATCCTGTGGGGTGGAATAACCGGCCGGTCACCTGGGTTTCCATGGAAGACGCGCGGGCCTATGCGAGTTGGTCCGGAAAGCGGCTGCCTCACGAATGGGAGTGGCAGTACGCCGCGCAGGGAACAGACGGGCGGCTTTATACCTGGGGCAACGAATGGGACTCCAGTGTGCTTCCAGTACCGTATAAGTCGCGCACAATGCGCGGGCCGGATGAGGTAGACGCACATCCCAAGGGAGCCAGTTTCTTTGGCGTAATGGACCTGGTGGGGAATGTGTGGCAGTGGACGGAAGAGTTTGTAGACGAGCCCACTCGCGGGGGCATTCTGCGCGGTGGTAGCTACTACCAGCCCCAAGGCTCAATCTGGTACTTTCCCCAGGCGTTCAAGTTAAACGAGCACGGAAAGCTGCTGCTGATGTCACCCACTATGGATCGTTCGGGTGCGGTGGGCTTCCGTTGTGTCGTAGACGCGCAGTGATCCAACCCGCTCTTTGTTGGCGCGGTCGTGCGCTTTTTCCCCCGGCTGAGATGATGGATGCGGCGTAGTGGTCGCCGCGCCTGAGCGAGATATTGTTCCAAAAAATGACCCCGCTCGCAGAATCGAAGCAGATGTGCTTGAATGAGAAGCAATTCCGAGTTGCCAGGAGAATTTCTTATGACCGGCGCATTTAATCGGGTTGCAACGTTGGCGCTTGTTTTCTTGTTTCTGTTTTCAAGCCACGGTCCAGCTCAGAGCCAAGCTTCGAAAACGCAGGATAAAAAATGGGTCATGGTCTGGAGCGATGAATTTAGTGGTCCGAATGGATCAGCAGTTGACTCGACCAAGTGGGTTTTTGATGTGGGTGGAAGCGGGTGGGGAAATCTGGAGCTCGAGTACTATACAAACCGGCCGCAGAATGCGCATGTTGCAGATGGCAATCTTGTAATTGAGGCCCAAACCGAGAAATATAAGGGGGCTGATGACGTGACAAGGGGCTTCACGTCGGCGCGGATCAAGACCCTGGGCAAGTTTTCCCAGATCTACGGGCGAGTTGAGGCGCGGCTGAAGATTCCCTACGGACAGGGGCTGTGGCCCGCGTTCTGGATGTTGGGGGACAACATCGACCGTGTTGGCTGGCCTGCTTGTGGTGAGATTGACATCATGGAAAATATCGGGAAAGAGCCTTCCGTGAACCACGGATCCATCCATGGCCCAGGATACATCGGCGATGTGGGAATTGAGGCGCACTACACACTGCCCGACAAGAAACGACTTGCTGATCACTTCCATACCTACGCCGTGGAGTGGGAGTCCAGTGTGATTCGTTTTTATGTGGACGATGATCTTTACGCAACGCAAAATCGCGCCAATCTTCGACCCGGGCAGAGGTGGGTGTTCGATCATCCTTTTTTCCTGCTCTTGAATGTGGCGGTTGGAGGGGATTGGCCGGGAAATCCCGATGCGTCCACGGTTTTTCCGCAAACTATGCTGGTGGACTATGTGCGAGTGTACGGACGACCCGGCGAGTAGACTGCCGCGTGGGGACCGAACTTTTCCGGAATGTGACAGCAATATTAGAGAAGTGTTTCCGCTACTCCTACTCCGTAGGGCTAGGCGCCAGGAATGGAGAGCAACACGGCTTCACCGACGGCTGAAATTCCATCAATTCCGCCCGAATTCCGTCCGGGTCATAAATGTTTAGCTGCCATTTGCCGTCACGCCCAATTTGTGGCGGCGAGTGCTTGGCAGTGAGCCGATCTCCTTCATACAGCAAGTTCATCGATTTCTCCACGTTCGGCACACCCAATGCAAAGTGATCGAGGACACCCAGCGTGTCCTGTGACATCGACGGCGGAATCCCAGCTTTTTCCGGCCCCTTCACGGTCATGTATTCGATCCAGTCCGTTCCATCTGGCACCTGCTGGGAAATCCAGTCCGTTGCATCGTCTTTCATACCACCGTGCCAATAGGGCCGGAAGCCTAGTAGTGAGCGGTAGAACGTGTCCTCGGTTGCAGGGTCGTGGACGATGTATCCCACGTGAATGATGTGATTGCTCAACGGGTTCGTCGGTACGGATGTTGGATGTGCCGCAGGCTGCACGAACTGGACCCGGTTTCCTTCGGGATCCTTGATCTCGAAGTACTGGCTTCCATCGCTGGGGCTCGTCACCGTTGCCGGCACGGCGACACCATGGGACTCCAGGTATTTCCTCATGCCCTCAGCGTTTGCGATGTTGTATCCAACATGATCGAAACGATTGATTGAGGCCGGCCCCTGGGGCAAAGGCAACACCTCCACGAACTGGATTGCATTGAAGTAGTAGCGAACGCCCAAGGGATTTTGCGGGTCTGCTCCCTTTAAACAGCCCAAATCGTGTACATAGAACCGCTCGGTCTTCGTAGGGTCCGACGTGTAAATGCTCAGGTGCGAAACGCTGGTGATCTTCGGACGTTCCTGGGTGTGCACCTGTCCAAAAGCACACACTGCCAAGGACAAACTCATCGCTGCCAATACCACTGCCGCCCGCACTTTCATGGTTCGCTCCTGTTTGTCATGCATATTTCTGCGCGCTCTTACTCTGAAGATCTACTCTCGGAAGATCTATTTCGTCGGCACGTCTGGCTTGGGAGGCACCCTTATAAAGGCCGGACCGTCCACGTCCGAAGGCAGCATCTCGTACCCGGTGAACGCCAGGTGGTGGTTGTCCCGCGACCAGGAGGGCGCGTTCAACGTGCCGTCACCCCCCAGCAGATCGACCAGCACGCGGCTCTGGTGGTTGCTGAGGTCCAGCAGGCGCAGGGTCACATCCTGATTCGACGGATGGCCTTGCGTTCCCTTCGCGTAACTCAAATACACCATCTGTTTACCGTCGGAGGAGACATGGGGGAACCAGTCCTCGGCATCATCGTTGGTCAACTGCTCCGGTTGCGTCCCGTCGGCTTTCATCCGCCAGATCTGCATCGATCCTGATCGATCCGAGTTGAAGTAGATGCTGCCGTCCGGTCCGAAGTCAGGACCATCGTTCCTTCCGGAAGTTGTAAGACGTATCTCTTTGCCACCTCGCGCTGGCACGATGTAGACATCGGAGTGGCCGTTCCGCGTTCCCGAGAACGCGATCATGGTGCCGTCCGGCGACCAGCCATGAAACTCGGCAGCGCCCTCGCGAGTCAGTTGTCGCACATCTCCTCCGGCCAGCGGCACAAAATAGATTGACGGTAGCTGTTCTTTGGCTGACGCACAGCTTACAGCCAGCAGCTGATTGTCGGGCGAGAGGCCATGGTTGTCATCGCACCACAAATGCGTCCCAATCTTCACGCTCTCCGGAGTCGTACCCAGAACCGCCATTTTCTTGATCTGGCCTTCCTGGTTGAAGTAGAGCGTTTGGTCATCTTTTGTCCAGTTCGCTGATCCGATGCGGCTCCGCTCGGTCCTTACCAGCATGGATCGCCGGAAGTTGTTCTCCGTTTGGATTGTCTGCAGGGCGCTAAAGAGCACAAGCTTCTTTGCGGAGAGAGGCGCAGGCTTCTTCAGCTCCACGCGCGAGAATATAGCCGTCTCGGTTGCGTCCTTATCGTGCGAACAGACTCCGATGCCCACGTAGAAGGGGCCTTCGAAGTGGAGCTTGATCGCAGCTCCTGCCTGATGCAAGGTTTCGCCGTGCATGCTCAGGAACATCGTGATCTCGTCGCCGCGCTTCACGATGCGCGCCCTCTGAGGCTCATCAAGGTTCAGCTCGATGTCTTGTGTCGTGGCTCCCTTGGTCCGTCGATACTGCAACGCGGTCATTCCGGAACCATGCAGCGCTGCATCCGCGTAGACACCATCCGCGGCAAGATCTTGCTTCAAAATCAGCGCCGCTTTGCGATGCGCTCGACCACCCTCCTGAGGGAACCTAACATCGGACGTGAGCTCTACATCGCCCGAGATCTTCTTCCACACGAAATAGAAGGCATCCTTGGCGGACCACATATTCTCCCCTGCGGCTGTAACGGAGTAGGTTTTTGTGGCTGCGTCATACTGCGCCATGCCAGGATGCACGGTCTCGCCGATGTCCGAGCGCCCCTCGAAGATGCCGATCCCACCCGAAGCAGTTTGCGCCAAGGCTGGCATTGCCGGAAGACACAACCACGCCGCACTGCTGACGACCGCTACGCGTGCGAGCTGGAGGAGAGAGAACATGTGTGTTTCTCGGCCTGTGCTGCTTATGGAGTTCTTCGCAGCAGGTAGTTATGCGATGGGTGCGCCCGCTGCCTTGTAAATTGCTTCGATGGCAAGCATGTCCTTCAAGCCCTCTTCGCCGGGCGACTCCGGCTCATTGTTATTGCGGATGCAGTCGGAGAAGTGCTCGGTCTCCAACGTGAACTGGAACGGATGCTTGCCGGGGCTGAGCTGGTCGATTTGTTGGCCGTCGACTTCCCCATGCAAGCGGCCACCCTCGTAGTTGAAAGCGGGTTCCATCACGAGGTAGCCCTTCTCACCATTGATGCTCAAAGTGCTCGGCCCGCGCTGGCCATACGAGCAGCCGCAAGAGGCGAGGATGCCGGACGGGAACTTCATCGTCCATTCCATCGACTGTTCCATTTCTGCGAAGCGGCTACCCTGCTCGCGCGTGGACAATACCGCGGTGAACTCCGCGGGCTCTTCCCCTGTGATATGGCGGATCGTATTTAGCGTGTAGATGCCGAGATCCATCAGTGCTCCTCCACCGCCCAGCTTTCTGCTGAGCCGCCACGTGCCAGCAGGCTGCTGACCGAAGAAGCCGCCATGGAACGACTGCAACTGACCAATCTTGCCGGATCCGATGATCTTGATGACCTGCATCCACGTGGGGTCATAATGCACACGGTAGCCGATCATGAGCTTGACGTTCGCTTGGCGGCAAGCGTCAATCATCTTGCGGCACTCGGCGCTTGAAATCGCCATGGGTTTCTCACACAGGACGTGCTTGGCCGCCTGCGCGGCACGCACCGTGTACTCGCAATGCATGCTGTTCGGCAGGCCCACGTAGACGGCGTCCACGTCCTTGTTGTCGAGGATGCGGTCGAATGATTCATAGGTGTAGATCGAGGTTTTCGGAATGCCATACATGGCCGCGTACTTCGCGCCCTTCGTGTCCGGATGTCCGGTCACAAGGGCGGTGATCTTCGCGGTCTGTGAATTCGCGCAGGCTCGCATGAAGATGTCCGAAATCGACCCAAGGCCGATGGCGGCGTAGCCGACTGGCTT
>JAYTQD010000302.1:0-1425 GCA_043746935.1 Acidobacteriaceae bacterium
TGCGCAAATAAATAGAAATCATAGGTCTTCAGCGAGTTGCGGCCCACATACGTTCCCCTCGGCGCAAACTCAATTTCTTCCGGCAAGGAGACCGTCCCACTCACCACGCTGGCGGGCAGATTCCACGCGGCAGCCAGCGCCGCCCGGTCGGGATAACGCCGATTCAGCCATTCGTTCCATTTGTGCAGCTCAATCGGATCGTCGTTCGCCCGCGTCTTCCATAGATGCTGTGAAATGCTGGGCTCATTGATGAAATCCCACGCCAGCCAAGGCACGTCGTGAAATCGTGAAACCACGGAAGACACCAGCGTCTGCTGTCGGCGCACTGCTTCCGGGTCAAGAAAAGCATTTTCTCCACCCAGCGCGTCCGGCAAAAATGCAAAAAAATTGAATTGCACCGGCAATCCATGCTTCTTTGCCGTCATCAAATACGCTTCCATCGTTCGCAGCGTGCGCTCATAGGGCTGCCCGTTCTCATCACAGAACTTGTCCCACCCTGTCCACCACCCGGTACGAATCATGTTCAAACCCGCAGCCTGAATCTGCGCCAAATCTTGATTCCACACATACACGTTCGGATGCTCGAAATACAGCCGCTGCACTTCGCTCGACATGTAGGTCGTTCCAACCACCGCCAAGGGCTGCCCATCCATCTCGAAGTAATCCTTATTGACCGTCATGCGCGGCCCAGATCGTAGATACTCCTCGTCCCGAATCCAGAACCCAGAGTGATAGATGGCGCGAACTTTGCTGCCTTCCAGCAGTTCCGCTTCAATCAAGTGCAGGCCTTTGCTCGTCGGAGCGGGCAAAACCGTAGTAGCGCCTTCAGGCAAACTCACATTCGTCACACCAGCACTCGCCTCTTGCCCCTCCGCATACATCTTGATCTTCACCGTAAGCGGCCCAAGAGATGGAACGAGGGAAGGACCAGGGGAGGGAACAGCGGCATGCCACAGAATCTCAACTTGCACTGGCTCTCCCGGCAAGTACAGCGGCAACGCTGGCCGCACCGTAAATTCCAGACTTCCCTCCAACGCCCGCGCCGCCAAAGCCGCAATCGTTTTCGCTGCCCCGCCGCTATAAAAATCCGCTGTTAGTTCCGCATTCAGAAATATCCACCGCCCCCCGCCAAACCCATTCCGTAGATGATCCACTTCCATCGCAGGAGCCGCCATCTTGTGCCCCTCCCGCGTTCCCCAGGCCAGCGCATCCAGCCGCGCATCAATCGACCCCGCCGCCCCGCCCCGGTGGTACAGATCCACCGCGCTCAGCCGGATCACCGGACTAAACGCCCGCTTCCAGGCAAAGCGCGGTACTTGCAACGTCAATTCCGAATTCGCCAGAAACTCCAGCCCATCCGACCCCGGCGTCTCCTGATACTGGTCAATCATCAGCGGCCGCGCAAATCGCACTCCATACTCCCGC
>JAYTQD010000303.1:0-3919 GCA_043746935.1 Acidobacteriaceae bacterium
GCCGCCTCTCCATGCGTGATTTCGCCAAAGACTCCATCGCGCACCATGCCCAGGACCATCATCTCGGTATCGCCGTAGCAGCAGTTCTCCAGAATGACGCAATGCTTGCGCGTGGCTTCGGACGTCTCGACGATGTCCCAGCACTCTTGCAATGTCACACAGGCAGGTACTTCCACGGCCGCATGCTTGCCATTTTTCATGGCGGCGAGCGCCATCGGAACGTGCCAGTTCCATGGGGTCGCGATGTAGACGATATCGAGTTCAAGCTCGGTCAAATTCTTGAAGTCTAATTCGCCATTGCTGAAGCCGACGGGCTTTGCCTGGCCTGCGTCCGTGACTGCCTTCTGTGCGTGCGCCACTTTTTCCGGAACCAGATCGCAGATTGCCTTGACCTCGACCTTGTCAATCGCGAGCAGGTCTTCCAGCAAACTGGAGCCGCGTCCTCCGACTCCGATAATTCCCAGCCGCACGCGATCTCGTGCCTCGAACGGGACGCCCATCATCGTCGAGTGTTTGCTTTTTGGTGTGTCGACGCCGAGATTGCGGCCCAGCATATCGGTCGCAATGAGCAGTCCCGCACCGCCGATCGCGGTGTTCTTTACGAAATTTCGTCGCGAAACATTTTTAGGTTCTTCATCCGTTGGCATTTTCCTTTATTTCCTCTCACCGAAGGATACTACCGCGCCCCGCTCCAGCGCTGGCAGTGTAAAATCAACCAGATCCCCACGCTTTGTTCCCTGCACAATTTGGGCTTCGCCGAGGAATGGAAGATATGATAGCGAATCTCCCATTGCCGCTGGAACCTTCACATGGATATCTTTTACGGGTGTGGGAACAACCACTTTTTTCGGAACCAGTCCGCCGAAATTGATGAGGTACATGTGTGGCGCGCCGTTCACCGTTGCAAAATTCGCCGCAACAGTAGGCGGAGCGTCCAGCTGGATACCATCATTGTCTCCCAGGGCATGCAAGAATTCCTTGGGGGGATTTGCTGAGCCCGCCGCGAAGTCACTTTGCAAGGCATTGTAATACTGGGCGGCCGGATCGGCCGGGAACACGATCTTTTGCGCTGATTGTGGAATGCCGGAAAGGTCTTCTCCCAACACGACGAGCCGTCCACCATGATCGGCGAACGCTTTCAGATCTTTGCGTTCGGTGTCGCTCAAGACACTGACGCTCGGCAAGACCAGCGTCTCACCGTGAAACTCGGCAAGCGTTCTCGGCGTGACCACCTGCAACGACCGGTGCTGCTGGATTAGCAGCACTGTTGCGCCACGATATGAGGGAAGAAATGTTTTCGCAGTGTAGTCGCGGCTCTTCGGCGAGAAATACACACCCACCGCATGAAGCGGGGTTCGCGGCGCATACAAGGCCTTTTCGTTTTTTTCGATCCACGCGAAAATCAGCTTCCGAGTTGGTTCATCATTCGAACCGGCCATCGAATGCCCTGGAGCATCCCAGAAGTTTGCCCCGTCCATCACCATGGAGTTGGCAAGATTCTTCATAGGCTCAGGCGCGGTAACTTCTTTTTCTCCGTCCCATGAGTAATTCAGTATCCAAGTAGCTTTGCCCTGGGCAAAAGCCCGAAACGTCAGCATTCCTGCTTGATACAAGAACCAATCGACCTGGGAACGCGACGCCGCCATGTGCTCGCCGTTGCCGAATTCATACTCGTGCGCAATCACGTCCACCACGTTGTACATTTCGTAGACATCCGCACCGACGCGAGTCGCTTCTTCTTCGATTCCCGGATAGATCTCAGGAATCACCATGATCTCGGGGTTCACGGTACGGGCATTTTCACGAATCTCCCGCACGAAATCGGTCATGGTTTCAATTCGGAAATCAAGCCATTTACGGAAATTTGCGTTCTGGAAGTCGCCTAATTTCACGTCCTTCTTGGCATCCAGCCTGGTCTTTTCCTTAAAGGCGGCCACCGTATAGTCGTCGAAACTCGCCCAGCTCTGCTCCCAACCATCGAAATGCGTCATCCAGTAGGGGATGTCCACATAAATTCCGTCAATGCCCGTGGCGGCGATTTCGCGCACGCGCTGCATGTATCGCTTGCGCCACTCTTTCGCGTAGGGGGTGATCCATACATCCTCATCGCCCTCCCGAATCCAGAACGCCGCGCCGCCAGTAAAAACCGCCGGTTCCCCGGTGAGCTTGCGCTGCAACCAGTCGGGATGATCTTTTACCACCGAATGAGGCGACTTGTCAGCATTCGCCGTAATACATTCTGTTCCAGCGATATACACAAAGGCCTTATTGTTGGCCTTGTGCGCTTGCTCCGCTACCGAGCGAATCACTTTGAGTTTCGCTGTCGGATCGAGATAACTTTCGTAGCGTCCGGGAATATCGTTGTCCACTTCAATGCCGTATACGTGATCTTCCGCCGCCTTGGGTACGATCTGATCGGTCTCGTTACGATCCAGCCCATACGCTGCGATGCGGACAGTGTGAGTCCAGTTTTGATTGGGCTCTTGCGCTATGGAGCTGGTCAGCAGGCCACCAACAATCACGGGGAGGGCAAATGTCGAAATGAGTTTCACAACGGAAATCTCCTGTTTCACGCGAGTCGTGGTTATCGTAAAGTTGTGCCTAGAACAACAAGGCGACTGCCGCAGCAGCCGCCTTGTTCTCGTCATCCACGGCATCTAGAACTGGAACCGCACTCCGAACTGCATGTGGCGAGGCGTATTCAATGTGCTCTGTATCACCCCAAAATTTGAGTCGCCGAAACCTGTTCCCGGCAAGCCGAATCTGGGAGTATTCGTGAAATTGAAGAACTCTCCTCGAATCTGAAGCTTCATGCCCTCCCGAACCGTAATTTCCTTGCTCAGAGAAAGATCAGTGTTGCGAATTCCGTCGCTTCTCAGATTGGAAAAATACCGGGGTGCATTTCCGGCTACCTGATCTCCCGGATCCAGAAAACAGGCTGTATTGAAGACTGAGTTGTCTGTCCCGCTAGGCAGATTCAAAGCCGCCCGATGGTAGCTGATTCCGGTGGAAATCTGGGGACAGGTGACGTCAGGACGCTGGTTGCCATCGGCCAACTGCGCCGACGCCATTCCAAGGTGGATTGGGGTACCCGATTGAAAGGTCAAGATTGTAGAGACCGACCAACCGCCAACAATGGTATCGAGAGCTCGATTCATGCCGCGGCCAATCCACAGGCCTCGGCCGATTGGAAGATCTACGATGGTGGCAAGCACCATGCGTTGCGTGGCATCGTTCGCACTCACGGAGCGTTCTGCTTTCAGATTGTCCAGTTCCTGGGGGTTGCCGTTGCTTAGAGAATCCGTGATAAACGAATTCGCCCCAGCTGAAGAGTCATCGATGGCCTTGGAATATGTGTAGTTCCCCTCGAAGCTCACGTAATGGCTTTGGCGTTTTTGAAAACGTATCTGAAGTGAGTTATAGGAAGCGCTGGCCGTCAGCTTCGTTAGACCCGAGAACGACCCGTCGTATTGTGGGAAAGGGCGAAGGAGGTTGATCAGTGGAATCTTGACATTGTTGTAGATCGAAGTTGGCTCGTTAAAAATGGCGCTTGGCCCACTAAAGAGTGTAACGAACGGGTTATCAACCAGGAAGTTAAGCGGGTCTGTCGGACTCAGGCAGGCTGCTGTACAGGCATTGGAATCAGCCACGATCTGATTGCGGATGGAAGAACCCAGAAAGTTGCGATTCGACGTACCCGAACTGGAACTGAACGGGAGGTGGCGACTCTGACTTCCCGAGTAATCGGCCCCAATTGGTCCTGGCTAAGGTCGCTTTTCGGGACTCGCCCGATGGCCGCTTTCTGATTTTTCAGAGAGGAGATCCGCGCCGTTTTGATTTGTGGATGCTGAGCCTTTCCGGTGAGCACAAGGCCTCGTCCCTGTTCGACGAGAGCGATATCACAAGAACCTACCCGCAG
>JAYTQD010000304.1:0-1423 GCA_043746935.1 Acidobacteriaceae bacterium
GGCGGTGGGATGGTGCGCGAAATCGTCGACGATGGTGATGCCGTTGACTTCGGCTTTGACTTCGAGGCGGCGTTTCACACTTTTGAAAGTCTTGAGGGCGGCAGTGATTTCGACGACGCTGATGCCATAGCTGGCGGCCAGGGCAGCGGCAGCGGTGGCGTTGAGCACGTTGTACTCGCCTGCTAGTGGAAACTCGAAATTGGCCCACTCTTTGCCGGAGCGATGTACCTTCCAAGCCGTCTTCGCCGGACTCACCTGAATATCGGTGATCCGCCACTGGGAGGATTCCTGCATACCGTAGCGCTCGACGGGGCAAAAAGCTTTGGCGAGGCACCGATCAAGGCTGTCTCCGTTGTCATGAGCGGTATCGTGGGCAATGATCTTACCGCGACGGGGCACGAGATTCACTAAGCGTTTGAATGCCGTTTCCACAGCTTTCAAATCGTCGTAGATATCAGCGTGGTCGAACTCGACGGACGTCAGGATTACGCTTTGCGGGAAGTAGTGCAGGAACTTGGGGCCCTTGTCGAAGAATGCGGTGTCGTATTCGTCGGCTTCGATAATGAAATTCTTACCGGAGCCAACGGCGAAGCTGCTACCAAAATTTTCGGCGATGCCGCCGATGAGGAAGGATGGATTGCGTCCGGCACAGTGGAAAATCCACGCGAGCATTGATGTTGTGGTCGTCTTGCCGTGGGTACCTGCGACTGCCAGAACTTCCCTGCTCTGCAAGAATTCGTGGTGGAGAATCTGTGGGAGAGAGCAGAAGGGGATGCGCTCATCGAGCACGTGTTCCAATTCAACATTGCCCCGCGAGACTACGTTGCCAACCACGACGAGGTCTGGGCGCGGAGTGAGATTGGCGGGCGAGAAAGGCTGAGCCACTTGGATTCCCAAAGACAGGAGAAAATCCGACATGGGAGGGTAGGCTGCGGTATCGGAGCCGGTTATGCGATGGCCACGAGTTAGCAACAAGCCCGCCAGCGAGGCCATGGCCGTGCCACAGATTCCAATCAGGTGAATGTGTTTTGTGTCAGTCATTTTCCTAAATATGTTCTTGGTTATGTTTTCGCTCATGCGGTGGTGGCAGGCTCCAGGAATTGCAGTTCTGCTTGATCTCCTATTACGGTGAGCGACGCGCGGACGCCGATTGGAAGAGTGATGTTGCGCTGGGCCACGTGCCCGGAACGCAGACCGAACGCGACCGGAACGCCCAGGCTGCCTACGATGCGCAGTACTACCTCTTCCAGGGTATATGGTTGCAAGGGGTGCTGAGTGCAGTCGTTCATCTGGCCGAAAACGATTCCGCGCACGCCTTCAAATTTCCCAGCTAACTTGAGCTGCATTAACATGCGGTCGATTTGGTAGGGCTTGGAACCGATATCTTCCAAAAAAAGAATGGTTCCGGAGGTTTGAATTTCGT
>JAYTQD010000305.1:0-1421 GCA_043746935.1 Acidobacteriaceae bacterium
CCTCATTCCGAAGGTCTTATAGACGCGCAAGATGCTAACGCACAAGTCTACCGTGAAGAAGACGCTCAGCGGCAACAGGCACGCAAGCTTGAAATTGAAGCGCTGCAAGAACGGCTGCTATCTCGGACTGTCCTTCATGATGCATTGTCTGACTTCGCAGAACTCTCCGAAGCCCACCCCTCCGTGCCAACATTCCTGAGACACCGGTAGTACTCTTAATTAATGAGCAGGGCGAGAAAGAAAAAGGAAGAGATGAGCGGAAATTCTCTTGGTGTTGTTCTTTCCCCTGGGGGTTTGGCTGGCGCGGAACGGAGCGAAGGCGAGCGCGGCGAGCCGCAGCGCAGTGTAGCGACAGCCAAAGCGGGCGCCGATTCGGCCTCTGGCGCACGACCGGACCCAGAAGTAGTTGCCAGACCGAAGCGGCGGACCTACACCGCGGAATACAAGCAACGCATCCTCACGGAGGCTGAAGCTGCTGCCGCCACACCAGGCGGCGTTGGCGCTCTGCTCCGCCGCGAAGGACTGTACTCGTCGCTGCTGGCCTATTGGCGGCGCGAGCGGGCCAACGGCATCCTCGAGGCGCTGACTCCACAAAAGCGTGGCCCGAAGTCCAAGCGCAACCCACTGGAAGAAAATCTGAAGCTGCAACGCCAGAATGCGCGTCTGACGGAAGATCTGCGCAAGGCCCACATCATCATCGACGTCCAAAAAAAAGTGGCTGCGCTGTTGGGCCGTCCGATTCCGGAACCGGACCCGGAGGAGAACTCCTGATGGCCGCCGTCACCGAGTTGGCCACCGCGGTGGGCACGCGCGCCGCTTGCCGTGCGTTGTTTGCGCCGCGCGCATCCCACTATCGCAAAAGGCGTGCGTCGATCTGCCCCGCGATGAGCAGGTCGCGGCCTTCACCGCCGCGCGCTCTTGGTCCGGCGGAACGCGAAATGGTCCTGGCGCATCTGCACGGAGAGCGCTTCCAGGATCGCTCCCCAGCCGCTGTTTATGCGACGTTGCTCGATGAAGGGGAGTATCACTGCTCGATCCGTACCATGTATCGCTTGCTCGAACAAAAAGACGAATCGCGCGAGCGCCGCGACCAGCTGACACATCCGCCTTATAAGAAACCGGAACTTTTGGCCACCGCCCCCCAATCAGCTCTGGAGCTGGGACATCACCAAACTGCTGGGGCCCGCCAAGTGGACCTACTTCTACCTCTACGTGATCCTCGATGTCTTCAGCCGCTACGTCACCGGCTGGATGGTGACGATGCGCGAAAGCGCGGAACTGGCCAAACGGCTGATCGAGGAGAGTTGCGCGAAACAAAACATTCGGCCCGGCCAACTCACGCTGCATGCCGATCGCGGCACCTCGATGAGTTCCAAGCCGGTGGCCTTTCTGCTGGCCGACTTGGGGGTCACGAAAACCCA
>JAYTQD010000306.1:0-1421 GCA_043746935.1 Acidobacteriaceae bacterium
ACCCTTCGTCATGTGCAGGAGCTCGCCCGCGCGCAGCACGCGCTGGACATGAGCAATCTTTCAGTCACCACCACCTACGTTCTCTCCGGTTGGGTGCTGAGTCAGGCCTTATTGGATCAAGGCAAGGAATCCGAATCCAAAGGGGTCGCCGAAGACACGGTGGAAGTCGCAAGTCGATTGTTGCAATTGCGCCCCGATCACCGCCTGGCGATGAGTTCAAAGGCGATTGCGCTGGGTATTCTGGGGCAGATCGAGTCTTCAAACCTCAGAAATGTTGCCGCCCTGAAGCGCTTCCTCGAGGCGCACGTCGTCGAAGAGGCCCGCCTGGCACTTGATACCAGCCGTACTTCCGCTTGGAACAATTTGGCCATACGAAAATCTCAAATTGCATCGACTTTTTTTGAGCTCGGTCGCGTCGATGAATCGGTAAAGCTGCAACGAGAAATTGCTGCGATGCCACGCAAGGTGAAGATGGACGAATTTTTGGCGCGTAACTTCGCCTCCTTCCTCGCTGATTTTTCGGTGTTCCTTCAAAACCTCGGTGAAGCCGGAGAGGCAGCTTCCAACCTGGCCGAGGCGCGCAAGGCGTCGGCCAAGGGGCAATCAGGTGCAGATACTGATTACGTCACTGCCGAAGCCGTGCCAGTGCGTGAGGCATGGATCTTGTGGCTTTCCGGAAAATTTCCTGACGCGCGCCAGCGTGCCGAGCAGAGTCTGGCCCGGTTGGAAACGGTGGCATCCAAAGGCAATCCGCCCGGGCAACGCTATCTTGAGCAAGCACAGGCCGAGCTGTTCAAAATCGTTGGTGCCGCTTCATACGCAATGGGTGAGTTTCCCGCCGCAGAGACGGCTTTCCGTCAGGAGCTTCTGCGCCGCAAGAAGGAACCGGGCCGTGCGCCGGGTGATGAAGCCATCATCCACGAGTGCTCCACCCGTCTCGCGATGGCAATCGCTCGTCAGGGACGAGCGGACGAGGCGAGCGCATTGCTACAGCCGGCAATAAAGTTTCATCGCCAGATGCAGTCGCGCGGCAGCGATGATTTGCCGCTGCGGGTGAGTTTTTCCAAATCGCTACTTGCGTCCGCATTGGCCAACCCGGGCGAACGCAAAGCGAATCTTGCCGAAGCCGCCTCGCTGTTCGATGCCCTGCCGCCCTCCATGCGCCGCTGGAAAGAATTCGCCATGTTGCGCGAGGAGATCGCGCGGGAGATGGCGAAACCGTAAACGGTTGGGTAAACGACCCTATCGTTTGCCCAACATCAATCGACAACCACGTTGGGCTTGATGAGGCCAGCCCAACCGACGAGACTAAGCCGTCATTCAAGCCCGTAGGTTGGGTAAACAGCTTTATCGTTTGCCCAACACCAATCGACGAGTGACCATGTTGGGCTTGATGAGGCCAGCCCAACCGACGAGACTAA
>JAYTQD010000307.1:0-3909 GCA_043746935.1 Acidobacteriaceae bacterium
GCCCGCGCGGGCACTCAGAAACTAGCGAGCTCTCAACACATACAACAAATTTCCCGCAACCGACCAAGCCGACCGTCGCCCAGTCGCATAATTCAATACCATTCGCTCTACAACTATTAATCCGGCTTCCCGAAATAACCCCACCATCTCTCTCGGCGTAAACACATGTCCCCGCGTCTCGACCTCACCCGCGCCAGTCCGCCACTTCACCGGGACATCTCCATTCTGCGATGAAAGAAACCGCCGCAACACCACCCCAACCCCACACTCCACCGCGTTGTACTGATTGAGCACATCCAGAAAAATCAACCCGCCCGCGGAACACACCCGCTTCAAATTCTCCAACGCCGCCACCCGCAACTCCCGGCTCGGCACATGCCCCAGCACATTCCATAAGCACAACACTACATCAAACTTCTGCCCCGCATCCGGCAACGCTTCCATCCGCGCGTCCCACACTTCGCGTCCCGAAGGAATCAGCCTCCGCATCCCCTTGCTCGGTTCCACCAGCACAACTCGCGGGATCCTCGCGCCCGCCGCAATCTGCAGCGCCCGTCGTCCATCCCCGGCCCCCAAATCAATCAACGACGCCGCACTCTCCGGCACGCGGCGCAAGATCTCCGCATCCACAGCATCGAGATACGCGCTTCTCCTCTGGCTCAACTGCCGATAGCCAGACGCAATCCGGTCATAAGCGGCAACCGCGTCGAGCACAGGCTCGTCGTCAACAGGCACCCCGGGCACGCGCTCTTGCCCGCTCTTCGCGCCAGTTGTAGGATGAAGAGTTCCGCGCATTCCTCAGGAGAACCTCATTTTTATGGCTACCGATACCGTTTCCACGCCCGCCATCAGTTCCGGCCAGACGCAAACCAAAGTCTATAAGAACTTCATCGACGGCGAGTGGGTCGACTCCGCCAGCGGGCAGACTTTCGAAAACCGCAACCCCGCCGACACGCGTGATGTAGTCGGCATCTTCCAGCGCTCCGGCCAGGCTGATGTCGATGCCGCCGTTGACGCCGCCAAGCGCGCCTACGCCAAGTGGCGTCTCGTTCCCGCGCCACACCGCGCCGAGATTATTTTCCGCGCCTCGGAAATGCTGCTCCAACGCAAAGAGGAATACTCGCATGACATGACCCGCGAGATGGGTAAGGTTATCAAGGAAACCCGCGGCGACACGCAGGAAGCCATCGACACCGGCTACTTCATGGCCGGAGAAGGCCGCCGCCTCTTCGGCCCGACGGTCCCGTCAGAACTGAAAAACAAGTTTGCCATGGCAATTCGTCAGCCCGTTGGGGTCTGCGGCATGATCGCGCCGTGGAATTTTCCCATGGCGATTCCCTCGTGGAAGATCTTCCCTGCCCTCGTCTGCGGCAACACCTGCGTCATTAAGCCCGCCGAAGATACGCCGCTCACCACGCTCAACTTCGTCCGCACTCTGGCCGACGCGGGTGTGCCCAAGGGGGTGATCAATGTCGTCACCGGACACGGCCCCGAAGTTGGTATGCCAATTGTGGAACACAAAGATGTCCGGGCAATCTCGTTCACCGGCTCCAGCGAAGTCGGCCGCCTCATCGGCCAAACCGCAGCCAAGAGCTTCAAGCACTGCTCGCTTGAACTGGGCGGCAAGAATCCGATGATCGTCCTCGAAGACGCCAACCTCGATCTTGCCATCGAAGGCGGCCTCTGGGGCGCGTTCGGCACCACCGGCCAGCGCTGCACCGCCACTAGCCGCATTATTTTGCACAAAGATATTTACAAGGAATTCGTAAAGCGTTTCGTCGAAAAAGCCCAGAAAATCAAAGTCGGCAACGGCCTCGACGAAAGCATTGAGATGGGTCCGGCCATCAACGAAGACCAGCTCCAGCGCGACCTCAGCTACATCGAGATCGGCCAGGCCGAAGGCGCCAAGCTCCTCTGCGGCGGCAACCGCATCGAAGACGGCGACCTCAGGCACGGCTACTTCGTCCAACCGACAGTTTTCGGCGACGTGAATCCAAAGATGCGCATCGCCCAGGAGGAAATTTTTGGCCCAGTCGTCAGCCTGATTCCGTGCGATAGCTTCGAGCACGGCATCGAAATCGCCAACGACATCGCCTACGGCCTTTCGTCGTCGCTCTACACGCGCGACGTCAACCGCGCCTTCACCGCCATCCGCGACCTTGACGCCGGCATCACATACATCAACGCCCCCACCATCGGCGCGGAAGTCCACCTACCCTTCGGCGGCGTCAAGTCCACCGGCAACGGCCACCGCGAAGGCGGCCTGGGCGCCATCGACTTCTACACCGAGTGGAAGGCCGTCTACATCGACTACTCCGACCGCCTGCAGAAAGCACAGATCGACCGGGCAGATTAGTTTCTGAATATTCGCGCTTGAAAAGAATGGGCTCCTTGCATCAGCGGGGGCTCATTCTAGATGGATCTATGCTCAAAGGGGGCTTACAAGCGGTAGCCGCTTCCATTGGAGCAAGGCAGAAAATTTCTTAGGGGGAAAACCGCCCCTCCCAACGACAATCCTCCTAGGGAAACCAGAGTGCATTTCATTGGGCACGCATCACCGGACGATTCGGACACTCCTGCTGTGGAGCACGCCACCACGCCGCATGAAGATGCCGTACTCGTGGCCTCCCTGCTACGAAAGGATCGTAAGGCCACCGCAGATTTCGTCGCCCGCTACGCCGATAGTGTTTACGGCTTCGTTCGGGTACGGCTGGCTCCACGTTATGACCAGGTCGACGATCTGGTGCAGGAAGTTTTCCTGGCGGCATGGCAGGGTCTAGGACAGTATCGAGCAACGGGTCCGCTGCAAGCGTGGATTCTCGGCATTGCCCGCCACCGGGTGGAAGATCATTATCGGCAACGCCTTCGAGCCCCCGACTCGATCGACGACCCGGAAAACGAGTCTGTTTCCCCCGCAGCGGTTTTTGACTTCCACAAAGAGTTTCACCGTCTTCTGGAGCAGGACGAATTGCGGACAAAAGCGCAACGCATTCTGCGCGGGCTCCCCGAGACGTATCGCCTGGCTCTAGAGTGGCGCTACTGGCACGAGACCTCCGCGCGTGACATGGCCACCAAAACGGGTAAGACAGAGAAAGCAATCGAACGTCTGCTCGCTCGCGCTCGCGCAGAGTTTCGGGAAAGGTGGATCCGTGCCTGATCATTCTAAGTCCGGCTCCCTCAACGAGGAATTCATGCAGCGCATTGCTGATGCGACTGTGCTGCGCGATTCCGAACCGGCACCTTCACGACTCAAGGCAAAACTCTACTCGGCGCTCATGCGAGTGGAAACGGCGAATGGACCGCTCATGAGCCTCCAGCAAAACAAATTTCATGGGCAGGCACTCTGCGTTTTCGAGGAACTGGTTCAGATTGCGCCGGTTGGTGATCGGGCGAAATCGGCGAATATTTGCCGCGTTTGCCACGCCCGAATCTTGGCCGAAAGAATCGAGAATGCTCCCATTTTTTGGGGTGGTTGTCCCTACGTTGGCTTCAAAAACTCGTAGCCTCTTTTGTTCTAAACTTAGAATTGCTTCACAATGCCAAATAAGCTTTGGAAGTTTTTCAGCCTGTTGGATGGCCGAGGAGTTAGGCCTTCATTGATCGGGTTTCCTGATAGTGTCTCGCTAAAGGTGTAACGAAACGCCCAGCCACGGCGTAGGCGAACATCCATTCCCACCGGAACATGGAGTGCAATCTTGTTTGCACTGAAGCTCTGCCGCGGAAGTGCCGGACTTCCCACAACCTGACCCAACTGCTGCCGCGTGCTCGAGAAATGAACAAAGCCCGCCCCCACTGACAAATAAGGCCGGAACCTGCTGTCACGCCTCCGGACATACACCAAAACATCCGCCACAACGCCCTGCTGCAAGCTGTTCCGTATTTCTTGATAGCCTTCCTGCGTCCCCGCCG
>JAYTQD010000308.1:0-10407 GCA_043746935.1 Acidobacteriaceae bacterium
CCCGCCCGTGCGCAAAGCAAGAAAGCCGCTCACCGGCGCGGCAAGGGGGGCAGTCCGCGAAATTCCGGGTGAAAAATAAAACTGTGCAAACTCTTTCACTTTTTCCTTTTACTGCAATAAGGAAAAAGTGAAAGAGTCTGCAACAAACGTGTAAGAAAGACACTTTGGACTGTCCTCCGCTGCATGTACTTTCTGCCGTTGTGGCCTCAAAAAAGAGCGAACTGCACCGAAGCGCAGCCCGCCCAATCACACAAAACATCAAGTCCAAACCTATTCTTCCGTGGCGAACAGATCCGTCATTGTTTTCGTGCTGGCGTCGCAGGCATGATTCAGGCAACCCACACCCAAACCTCCCTCGATCATTTTCAGCAGCGAGAAGTGGTTGTAGTATTTTCCGCTCGTTCTGTGGTGCGGACCGTTGTTGGTGTCCACAACTGTCATCACCTGGTTGACGTTGGGTGCCAGGCTGTAGTCATTCTCATCCCATAGCAGGACGATGACGTTGCGACCACGTTTCCATGCTGGCGAGCCGTGGATCGCCGTCACCACCCGCTGAATGGTCTGATCGCCCTTCAGGATGAGCGCCGGGTTCAGTCCGGATTGCGAACCGTCCGAGGCTGGGTCGAAGTTACAGAACGCGCCTCCATTGCCCCGCCCATGCTGGTCGTTGCATTGGTTCGGCGCAATGAACGAGTACGTGGGTACACGCCCCGAACTCAGGTTGCCATACAGTCCGTTGTCTCCTTCAAACGCAACCGTGTTGCGGAGGCCATTAGCCCCTTTATCTTCCTGTACGCTCTGGAAGTAGACGAACGGGTTGTGCTTGACCGCATAGAGCTCCACCAAGTCGCCTTGCGAAAGCGGCGGGTTTAGCTGTGGGTTGATCAGGCTGAAATCTGTCTTGTCGGTGAAAAATCCGTCGCTGTTGTTGACGCCATCCGCGCCTTGCAGCGGCAGGCTTTCCTGATAGGATTTCCAGCTCTTTCCCGCCGCAACCAGCTGGTCCGCGATGGTCATACCCACGGTGTTGGAGTTCGCATCGTAGGAGCGCGTTCCGTCAATATTGATCGTTGCGTTGCCGGGAGCCTCGTTGGTGTAGTCAATGGCCGGGGTCGCAGCATCCGTGCCCGTGCCCGCTATCGGGCAAATAGCGTTACCTGAGGATTCGAAGTTGGGGGTCGACGCAAGGTTGGTCAGGCATGTGGCATTGTGCCAGTCCGGCGAGTTGTCATCCTGTACGCCGAAATTTGATCCACCCACCGTTTCCAGATAGTTGGTCAAGCTGGGATGTGCGACGGCAAAATAGTTGGTGGCAAGATTCGCTGACTTCGCATACTGGTTTGTGAAGGGCGCGTTCGGGTTGTTCAGAATCTGTGAATAGCTGTGGTTCTCCATCATGATCACCCAGACGTGATCCAGATGCGGAACCCCCCTGGGCACAGGGCCTTGTTGCGCGAAAGCCGCGCCCGTCAATGTGGTGGCCAGCAAGCCGGTCAGTACTGCTGCCTTCATATTCATCATCAAAGTCTCCGTCCTTCAGACGCAAATTCGCCGGGAGCCTTGGAAGAGTCTCGAAGCACCCGGAGCCATGACGATAAGAGAGGCGCGTTACAGCCCGGTTACGGCAGAATCAAGGTTTTGTGAATTAAGGCTTGGGCGGAATGGCAGTTTTCCACAAGCAGGAGGGCGCCAGCGCTGAGTTGTAGAGTTTCTGGGTTCGTAAGTCTATGGATGAGCGGTGTTGAGCATCATCAATGCAAACAAAATCGGCAAGTAGATCACGGAAGCCTGCAACAACTGACGCGCCAGCCGCTTGCTAATCCCGGGGGATGGCTGTAAGCGCGACTGTGTCAAACGCAGTCCAAAGTAGAGTAATCCAATACCAAGAAAGAATGCGCCTACCAGATAAACAGCTCCGGACATCCCCACCAGAAATGGCAACATACTGACGGGAATGAGCGCCACTGAGTAAAATAAGATGCGCCGTGAGGTCCGGCGCCCATCGTTTTCCACCACCGGCATCATGCGCACGCCGCCTTGTGCGTAGTCGTCGCGGTACATCCAAGCTATGGCGAAGAAGTGCGGAAATTGCCAGAAAAACACGATGGCAAATAAAACCAGGGCTTCCAAGTCCAGTCGGCCCCGTGCCGCCGTCCAGCCTAGAACTCCAGGCATTGCGCCCGGGAATGCACCAATTGTTGTGCAAACCGGGGAAACTAGCTTGAGCGGCGTGTAGATCGCCAGGTAAACCACGGCCGTCAGCAGTGCCAGCCCACCCGTCAGCCAGTTGGTGGTGAGTCCGAGGTAGGCTGAACCACCTAGCGTCAGCAGTAGGCCCACAGCCGCTCCGTGTGCCATGCTCATCCGCCCCGAGGGCAAGGGACGGCGCGCTGTGCGTTGCATGCGGGCGTCCACGTCCCGCTCCATTACTTCATTCAAGGCCGCGGTGCCGCCCGAGACCAGACCCACGCCGATCATAGCCGCCAGCATCTGCCAGGAAAGGGAAGAAAAGCCTCCTTTTTGCGCACCCAGATAGAATCCGCAAGCTGCTGTCACGATCACCAGCGTGGTGACGCGCGCCTTCACCAGTTCGGAGTAGTCGCGCAGAGCCACGGCAAAGCCATTTTGAGATCGGATTACCACTGTCGAATTTACCGCTGTACTCATTCCACCATCCCCGGGCCTCACCAGCCCAAATCCGATTCAGCGGGCAGCACAGCCTGTTGATGAAAGCGATTCCGCCGTTTGTACGCCGTCACCATAAAACCGATGCAGATCATCATTGGCGGAAAAATCAAAATCAAAATGCCGCTTTTCAATCCAGCCTTCAAACGCGACCCGCTACCCGCCGCCTGCGTGTAGCACAGAGCGCAGTTCTGCGCCTGAGCCGTTCTTGGACTGACGACCATAAAGCTGGCCGTCAGCATCCATAATAACAGCGCCTTGCGGAGTAATGCGCGGATCGGCATATTCCTCACTTTGGATGCATCGAGAACAACCGGTAGCTATCCGACCAGATCATATTCATCATAATCAAAACGAAGATCGTTGTCGGGATCAGCGCCACAATCAGGCCCAGTTTTTCGTCCCGCAAGTGCATGAAAAAGGCCACCGCAATACCGCCCTGCGCCAAGGCCAAAACTAGCATGTGGATCATGAGATGTTCGCCAGGAGCACTGTTATATGCGAGCACCACTTGGAGCCCAGCGATGGCCAGAATAGCCGCGTAAACCACCAGATCTTTTCCCAATCCTGCCCCCAAACCCTGATTCGCTGTTGCGTCAGTACTCACAGAAGCTCCTCCCCAATTGAAGCTCATCGCGCAATGTTCATTAAGTACACCATCGGCACCACGAACATCCACACCAGGTCCACAAAGTGCCAGTAGAGCGCCCAAAGTTCAATGTCGTCCGCCGTATAGCGGCCCGTGCCGTAGCGGATCGCCACCACGCTCAACGCGATTACGCCGCCAACCACGTGCGTCAGATGCAAGCCCGTGATGGCGAAGAAGGTTGCCCCGAACATAGGCGAGCCCCACGGATTGGAGAACATATGAACGCCCTCCGCCATCAAGCCAGACCACTCGCGCAGATGCAGTACCGCGAACAGCACGCCTCCAGCCGCCGTGATAAACGTCCAGCTCATCGCCTTGCCCTTGTTGCCGGCTTTGGCGTGGCGCACCGCAATCAGCATGGTCAAACTGCTGCTTACCAGAATGAACGTCATTAGCAGCACGTTGAAGATGCTGGGGTAAAACTTAAACGGTGATGGCCAGTCGGGGCTGCCGTTCTTCAGGTAGCCGTAGGCAAACAGCATGGCGCCGAAGGTGACCGCGTCCGAGATGATGAACAGCCACATCACCAGCTTCTTCGAGGGAATGGCAAACGGGCGCGCTTCCATGACGCCCGAGCCATGGTCTTCGCTAGGTCTTGCCATCACCAGATTGGCTTCGCTCAAGGTTCCTCCGGGTGCTTAAAGCTTGATCCAGATAATAAACAAAAGGTAAATCCAAAGTCCGCCCATGAAATGCCAGTAATACGAGGCGGAATCCAGCGTGCTCCGGCGCAAGGACAACACCGGACGCCGCAGCTTGCTAATTACATATAACAAGCCGCCGAGCCCGCCCAAGACATGCACGACGTGTACCGCCGTCAGAACATAAAAAAACGAACTGTTCGGATTGCTCGCTAAAAACAACCCCTGCGCCCGCAACCCAAGCCACGCCCGATATTGCCCAGCAACGAAGAGCAGCCCCAGCGCCAAGGTTCCATAGAGCCACCGCAGCGGTGTTGCTACATTGCTTGTCACTCCGCGAGCAAACGCCGCTACCCGCCGCCGCGCTACTTCAAGTGTCAGGCTACTGGCCACCAGCACCAGGGAGTTCAGAAACAGAATCCGCGGTATTGCCAAGTGATGCCAATCTGTCGACGCCGAGCCTTCGCGTACGAACAACGCGCTGGTCAAGGCAGCGAACATCATCGTGATGCCCGCCAGGGCTACCCAGACACCGGTTCGCACCGGCTCGCCCGATGGGTCCAGCAAGCCCCTTAGGTCTACATCTCCGGGAAGCGCTCCGCCAGTGAAATTCTTGCCGCCGGGACTGTTGCCTGGTGGATTCTGCGACGGGTTGTGGACTGTCGTTGCCATGTCGCTTACGCTTCCGTCACTCTCTCCGGCGATGTTTGCATCACGTAATCTTTTCCAGACTCGCTCTTCACGTTGTACTGGTAAGGATCGTGATACACCACGGGAAATTGCCCGCCAAAGTTATTCCACGGTGGGGGCGACGGTACCGACCACTCCAGCGAAGTACATTCCCACGGGTTATCCGGAGCCGGTGCGCCCCAGAAGTGACTATGGATCAAGTTGTAAAGGAAAATCATCTGCGCTATGCCGGTCGCGATTGCAGCGTAGGTGATGAACTTGTGTACTGGAATCAACGGAACCAGGAAGTCATCTGTAAAAGCCGAGTAGCGCCTGACGTTTCCAGCCAACCCCAGGTAATGGAACGGCATGAAGATGCAGTAAGCTCCGACAAACGTTAGCCAGAAATGCAACTTGCCCAGCTTCTCGTTCATCATGCGTCCAGTCATTTTCGGGAACCAGAAATACGTTCCGGCAAAGACCCCGAATAGCGCCGCCACACCCATCACCATGTGAAAGTGGCCGACTACGAAGTAGGTGGCATGAAGATAGATATCAATCGAGGGCTGCGCCAGGAACAGGCCGCTGACCCCGCCGCTCACGAACATCGAAATAAATCCCAGCGCGAACAGGGAAGCGCTCGTAATCCTCAGCTTGGCCCCGTACAGGCTGGCCAGCCAAATCAAAGTAAGGATGGTCGCGGGAATTGTAATCACCAACGTCGGGAACGTGAATTCCAGCGACGAGTAGGGATTCATTCCGCTGACAAACATGTGATGTCCCCAGACCATATAACTGAGGAATCCAATCCCGATCATGCAGTTAATCACAACTTTGTGGCTCAACAGCGGTTTGCGCATGCTGTTGATCAGGATGTGCGACACGATCCCCATCGCCGGCAGAATGGCGATATAGACCTCGGGGTGCCCAAAGAACCAGAACAGATGCTGCCACAGCAAAGGCGACCCGCCCGCGTGTGGCTGCAATTTATCGCTAATCACGAGACCCGCTGGAATAAAGAAACTCGTCCCCGCCACCCTGTCCAGAATCAACAGCAAACAAGCCGGAAGCAACACTGCGAATGCCAGCAACGCAATGCAGGAAGTAATGAACCACGCCCACGAACTGATCGGCATTCGCCAAAGCGTCATACCCTTGGTGCGTAAATCGAGCGTTGTGGCAATAAAGTTCAACGCTCCCAGCAGCGAGCCGATGCAGAAGGTAAAGATTGACAGACCCCACAACGTCTGCCCCATTCCCAATCCCGGCCCCGCATCCGAACCCACCGCGCTCAGCGGAGCATAGGCTGTCCAACCGGAAATCGGCGGACCATCCGGAACGAAAAACGCCGCCATCAAAAAGCAGAAGGCCAGAAACGTAATCCAGAACGACATCATGTTGAAGCGCGGAAACGCCATATCCTCGGCGCCAATCTGAATCGGTAAAAAGTAATTGCCAAACGCCGCAAAAGGCGCGTTCGTCAGCACGAAGAACACCATCAGCGTGCCATGCATCGTCAGCAGCGACAGGTAGTACTCCGGCGTCATCACATCCCCCGGCGCACCCACCTTCGACAGCAAATGCAATCCCCAAATCGGCCCGTTCGGGTTCACCAAATGCAGCCGCATCAGCCAGGAGAGAAACATGCCGACAAAAACCGCCACCAGCGCCAGCGCGTAATACTGCTTGCCAATTACTTTGTGATCGACGCTGAAAACGTGTTTCCAGATAAACTTTGTCGGCGGCCCGTGATGTTGCGCCGCGTGCGCGGATGTTTCTGCCATGTGTTCACCCTTGGGAGACGAGTTATTGCAATCTACTGCTGCGCCGCTTTTTCCTTGATCCACTTCTCGTAATCTTCCTGCGACAGCACGTTCAGATACGCCTTCATGTTGTAGTGTCCCAGCCCGCAGAGCTGGGTGCAGACGATTTCAAAGCGCCCGGTTTGAGTGGCTGTGAAATGCACGGAAAGATCCAGGCCTGGAACAAAGTCTTGCTGGATGCGCAGCTCGCGCACATAGAAGGAGTGGCCCACATCCTTGGCGTGCATCAGGAGATGAATTTCGTGATGAATCGGGATGGCCAATTCGCCGGTCACGATATCGTCGCGGGAATCGACATCGTTTGCCGGATCGAGACCAAAGAAATTTTGGTTGCCTTCGTCGATTTTGTCGGGATGCAGCGCGCCAAATTTCCCGTCTGGTCCGGGATAGCGGAAGTAGAACGCGAACTGTCCGGCCTGAGCCTGAATCTGGACGGCATCGGGCACGGCGGGCCGGAAGTAGACTTCGGCCCAGGCTTTCTGGCCGAACGCGCCCAGCGCCACCACTTCGGTTCCCACAAGAATCAACGCCGCTACGACCAAACCCTTGGCACCGCCGGGGAAACTCTTGATTTTGCTGTCCGGCGATGACGACTTCCAAACGAAGAGCGCCAGAATCAACTGCGCTGCCAGGAAAGGGATGCCGACCTCAATCATGGTGTCGTTGAGCTGTTCGTCAATCAGATGGCCGTGCGTGGAAATATCCACCGGCGGCGCCCACGTATGCATCACGATTGGCACTGCCGACGCGATCGCAATCACCGCTACCATCACCGCAAAAAGCTTGCCCATGCCGCCTCGCATTTGCGGAAAATCCGCAGAATCTACCGGGGAAACGCAGTCGAATAGGCGACTCAGCCAAGGCTCGGCCGCCCCTTCGAGAAAATCAGCAATTTAGTACGCTTTAGCCTTGAACGTGAAATCGACGCTCTTGGTCTCGCTGCCTGCGATGGTCACATCCGCTGTCTGTGTGCCGTAATCTTCGTGCCATGCCGTCAACGTGTATTTTCCCGCCGGCAGATTCGGCAACGTAAACTTCCCGTCGTTTGCCGAAATTGAATAGTGCGAGGTTTTCAATACAGCAAAGTACCCTCGCATCCAGGGGTGTACGTTGCACTTGACCGGGATGAACTCTTCTTTGTCGAAATGCTCGGAGAGTGGTGGCGTTCCCGGCGGCTGCGACTTGTTCCATTCCCGGTTCAGTTTAGCCAAGGGATGGATATTGTGCGAAGTCTGATCCGAGTTCACCACTTTCAGCTCCTGGTTCACCTGCATGGCCAGGACGTGCGGCGTGTAGCGGCAGTTCTTTTGTTCAAAGGTCACGGCCTGCGTTGGAGCGGACTTCTCATCCGGCGCACCCGCCGAGATGTAGACCACCACATTGTCCAGCGTGTTGCCGGCTCCCGCGACGATGGATTCCGTCACTGGCGGGGTCGTGTAGGCCTTGGCGCAGTTCGGTTCCTTGGACATGTCGATTATTTTTGATTTAACCGGTGTCCCCGTGAACGTGATCTTGCCGCTGACCGTGCCAGCCAGCAGCAAGGCTGGACATAACAACATCACTGCTGAAATTACAAAACTTCTGGAAACCCGCATAGTTCATTCACCCTTTCAGAATTGAATTTATTATCTTCTGCGTCCTTGAGGCTTGGCTTCAGGTTGCGCCTCAGGCGTGGCCGCCGGAGCCGCAGCCGGGGCAGCGTCCTTGCTTTCAATCTTGGGAATCTTCCCACCCGCTGCCCGTAGTACATCGTTTTCTTTGCTGTGGCGGTTGATCTGTAGCGTGCGCAGGTAGTGCACCAGGTCCCAAGCGTCATTGGGCTGGATCACGTCGTTGAACGACGGCATGGGTGTGCCATCCACGCCCGTCATGAAGATTTTGTAGATGTCTTCATTTTGCGATCCGCACTTGAAGCGCGAGTCATCCGTGCCCGCCGAAAAATTGTAAGGCCGGATAGGATTGTCCTTGCTGTCCGTTAACGTCGAAGCCGAAGGCCCGTCACCGCGTCCCTGCTGCCCGTGACATTTCCAGCATTCCAGTTTCTGAAATAGATCCGCCCCGTGCGCGATGCTCTGAATCGTGATCGGAGTTTCCGCCGGAATCTTCAGCACATCGCCGGCTTTGTCCGTCTGCCAGCGCGGGGAAAACGTCTTGACGTAGGCAATTAGGTCAATCCGGGCTTGCTTCGTCAGCGAATCCCAGTGCGGCATATTCGAGTTGGTGAAACCGCGCGTTACCGAGTTGTAGAGATCCTGATCCGTGGGCAGCATCCCCGTGGGCGTCGAGCGGCACTTGAACGTCGCCGCCGTGAAGTCGCGGGGCTTCGGGTCAATCCACGGTGCGTTCTCTCCGTTCCCGTCTCCGTACTGTCCATGACAGCCAATGCAAGACCGCTGGTACAACTTCTTTCCAGCGGCGGCATGGCCGGTTAAATTGCCCACACGCGTCTCCTGAGCCAGCGCCGGAAGGGCGCACACCAGGCTCAGCATAAGACTCACCCACATCGCGCGATTCGCTGTTCTGATCATGATACTTTTCCTCGGATTGATCCGCTTAGAAGATGAAGTCAAAGCCAAGAAGCAGGCTACTCGTCGTCGAGTCTTTCGGCAAAGAATCGTTGGGATCCGCAAAATTCCCGCGAGTGCGCAGAATCGAGTACTCCGGGTGAATGGCAAAGCCATCGCGGCTATGCATGAACGGGTAGTACCGTGCTCCAAACGTGACCGCGTCGATATTCCCTAAATTCGAAGGATCCGTCGCCAAAATTTGCTTGGACATGCGAATCGTTTCGTAGCGGTTCACCAGGATGAATCGCGGGTTGACCGTAAAGTGTGTCTCGATCAAAGCCCCGTTCCAGCTTGGATCCCGAGCACCGCCGAGCGAGTCGGTCGACTTTGTTCCCGTGGCCAGGTACGCGCTCTCCGAGGAATGCGTGAACATGGTTGTGATGTCCAGCCTCTTCACATACCACATGCCATAGATCCCCTCGCGCTGGAAACGCTTGTTGCCCTGGCCCGCGCCGGGGATGTTTTGTCCGCCCGAGGACAAATAGTAGGTCGGCAATTGCCCCAAATAGGCGAAACCGCCCACCCTCTGCAGCCCAAGCCCGCCCACTTCAAACGCCTGACTTCCGGCCATGAACACATCGTAAGAGTTACTGGTCGGCAGTCCCACCTGGCCATCATTGCTGCTCAAAATCGATACCGAATAGCGCGTATAGCTGTTCTTCGAGTGGCCCATCACTTCAACGCCGAGTTGGTTGTCGCCGATGCCAAAGGGAGTCGTTTGGGCGGAAACATCAGTGAGGGGCTGGTAGTGGTAAATCTGGTAAGGGCCGCCAGTGTTGGAGAGCGTCAGATTTCTCTTTTCCGAGAAGACGTTGTCCAATTCAAACTTGCCCATCTTCACGTTCAGCCAGGATGTCTTCAGCAGATTGTCAAACCGCACCCAGACCGACTCAAAATGGAAAGCTCCAGTACTGTCCGCCGAGGGCACCATCAGAAACGAAATATTCTTGTTCAGCGTGCCTCCCGTCAAGATGTCCAGCCCCGACAGATCGAACCCATGCGTCGTGATCCCTTGCACACCGGACGCAGCTTGGTCTACCTGCACCTTGTTCGTATTCTCCCGGTGCCAGTTCGGCGTCATCCGGAAACTCAACGGCCAATACGCCGGTTCGTGGAAAATCGGAGCATCCTTGTCGTTTCCGAGCTGGTAGCCGTTGTCCTTAAATACCTGCCCAAAGTTGTTGAGTTTCGGCCATGCTTCATGGCAAGCCGAGCATGGTAACCCAAACTTACGGGCAAACGCCGGGATCGCCTGCGCCTTCTGACTGCTCGAAACCACAAATAGGCAAACCGTAAAGGTGGCCAATAGCCCTGCTCCGAAAGCCGCGCGCCTGGGGCTCTTGCGTTGATTGCGAATTTGCATACCATCTCCT
>JAYTQD010000309.1:0-10405 GCA_043746935.1 Acidobacteriaceae bacterium
AACAATGGCAAAATCCACTACGACGGCGATTTCGGCGACAGTGGCTCCTACAAGCTAAGCAGTCACACCGGTGATATCGACGCCAGCATTCCCGCGAACGCATCGGTGGACGTGACCGCCAGTTCGGTTAAGGGACAGGTGGATAACGACTTCCCCCTGCTTCCAAAACAGCACTCCATTACCGTCCCGGACAAGGGACATTCCTTTGTAGGTATTGCCGGAAGGGCTGCCTCCTCGGTTCTTCTGCGCACGTTCAGTGGTAAAATCCGCCTTAAGCAGCGCTAAATCAAGAGCATGTTTCATAAATGGCTGGGTGGCCCACTCAAGCCCTCTTTTGGCTTGAGTGGGGCATGAGCCCCTGAAGTCAGACTCTGACGCGACTCATTTGAGCATGACAACTCCATCCGAGGTTTCTCTCCCGCCCGCCACGCTCGAACGTGGTCCCGTACGGGCTGTATTTCTGGTGGGCTTCATGGGCGCGGGAAAAACGTCAGTCGGCCAGGTTTTGGCGGCTGCTTGGGCCTGGCGTTTCGTGGACCTGGACGCCCGAATTGTTGCGCGGAGCGGACAAAGCGTGGCGGAAATCTTCGCCCAAGACGGCGAAGCGAGTTTCCGTCAGATGGAAAACGAGGAGCTGCTGCGATTGCTGGCGGAGCTGGATCGAGACAACACCGTGGTTTCCCTAGGCGGCGGCGCATGGATGCAGCCAGCCAACACGGCGCTTCTACGGGACGCTTCCTTACCCGTCCTGTTTTTGGACGCTCCCTCGGAAGAGCTCTGGCAGCGCTGCCTTCCCGAGCACGGGACGCGTCCGCTGCTGCAAAACAAAACTGAATTCCATCAACTCTACGAGGCACGGCGCGCGGCTTACCTGACCGGAACGGTGCGCGTAGACACCCAAGGACGCTCGGTGGAAGAGGTCGCCCAGCACATTGGGTTACTTTTGGGACTTGCCGGGACGAACGCCACCCCATAAGACTTATAGAATAGGACAGGCAATCGATATGAAGTTTCTCAGCTCCCTGCTTCTTTTGATACTCACGGTCGCACCGAGTGCGCTGGCTGGGACGGAACCTGCCGCTACGGCGGTGGATTCCGGTTCCTTTGGCATTTTTATCAACAACAAGCGCACAGCTACGGAGAAGTTCACGGTCGCGCAGAGCACCGACGGCAGCCTGGTGACGACGGATTTCAAAACTGAAGCCTCCGACGGCGCGCACCAGACGACCGAACTCAAGCTAGGGTCCAACGGCGATCTGCGTCGCTACGAGTTTAAAGACCAAGCACCAGGTACGGCCGAAGCCGTGCTCGAGCCCAAAGACGAGTTCATGGTCCAGCACAGCACGCTCAATCCGTCCGAGAAGCCGGAAGAGCATCAATATATTTTGCCCGCCTCGACCAGCGTGCTGGATGACTTCGTGTTTATTCACCGCGAGGTTCTGGCTTGGAGGTTTCTGGCGATTGGCTGCCGCCAGAAAGATGGCCAGGTGCAGTGCCCGCTCAAGAAGAAACTCAACATTGGCGTGGTGATTCCGAGGTCGCGCACATCGATGCTGGTAGGCGTGGAATACTTTGGACGCGATAGCGTGACTTTTCATGGCAAGCCACGTGAGCTCAACCGCTTCGACCTCAAATCAGAAACGTCCGACTGGCAGCTTTGGCTGGACGACGACTACAAAGTAGTACGAATGGTCATTCCAGACCTAGCCACCGAAATTGTGCGCGATTAGAATAGAGTCGAAGGACTCACTGGCAGGTATCCTTGGCACCCGTTGACTCACGCACGTCGCGCATTCTGTTCACGGTGCTTTTGTTCGCCTTGGGACTGTACGTTCTTTACTCCGTCCGCCACACACTTACTGCATTTCTCTTTGCCATCTTTTTTGCCTATCTGATGGATCCGCTGGTTTCGCGGCTGCAAAAAATCCTCCGCGGACGAGCGCGAGCCATCGCTTTAATCTATGTCGTTCTACTGTCCCTGGCCGGATGGTTACTGCTTTCGGTCGGGCCCAGGATCGCGCAGCAGGCCACGCGCTTGACCGACTCGGTGAATCCGCTCGTCGAAAATTTTAGCTCCGGCCAAATCGCCGACCAGATCGGCGCACAAAATAACTGGAGTTCTCATACGCGGAAATTGGTGAAGACCATCCTGGTCAACCATCGGGCCGAGGTTTTGGATTTGGCCCAACGCGTGGGACTCCGTCTAGCGGAAGCTGCGAAACAGGCTTGGCTGCTTGTGCTGGTGCCCATTCTTTCCATTTTCTTTTTGCGCGATGGTCACGCCTTCGGACAGTTCCTCCTGAATTCGGTGGAAGGCCGCGCCCAACGCGAATTTCTCGAAGGCGTTCTCACCGATATGAACGAGATGTTGGCGCATTTTATCCGCGCCCAGTTGAGTCTGGCTTTGCTGTCGCTCGCCGTCTATTCCATCGTCCTCGGAATCATGCGTGTGCCTTACGCTATGACCCTGGGCACTGCGGGCGGGCTACTGGAATTCATCCCCGTAGTGGGTCCGCTGGTAGCGGCTGTAATGATTCTCGGCATTGCCCTGCTACTGGGATATCCGCACTGGATCGGTCTGGTCGCCTTCCTCGCCGTGTGGCGTGGCATCCAGGACTATCTGTTCTCCCCCAAAATCATGGGCGAGCGCATGGAGCTCCATCCGCTGGCAGCCATCTTCGGAGTCCTAGCAGGAGGCGAACTGGCGGGCGTCCTCGGCGTCTATCTCTCCATCCCCGTCATGGCAAGCTTGCGGATCGTCTGGCACCGCTGGCGGCTCTACACAGAAAAACGAACCTTTGGCCCCTTGGGCGACTACGCCTTAGGTGCCGGGTTTTCCTCGCGGAAGTAGCCGCCTTGATGGAGGTACGGGCGTCCTCGCCCCTGCGGGCTGAATCGCTTGTCTGAAACAAGGGTGCTGATCCCAGAACCCATTATCTCCAGCCTATCTATGCCGAACTCCGCGCCGTAATCGTCTCCAAACCATGCCCATTCGGCCCAGTTTCCCTTAGCCGCAGCAGGATGGCAAAAAACAACCCCACGAACCCCAGCGCCGAAAAGATCCACATCCCCAGCGCGTACCCTCCCGGATTGCTCAGTCCCGCCCCGGCGTGGTCGTTGGCCCTGCCAATTGCCCAATTGAAGAAAGCAAAGCCAATCTGCTGGATTAGGGACATGAGTGCGTATGCCGCCCCCAGTCTGGACTGCTCTACGAGGTAGGCGATCGAGGTCCACATAATGGCGGGGATCAAAGAAAATGCGATCCCTAACATCACCACAGGCACGTACAGCGAAACATGGCTGTAGGCCATCAGCAGGTAGACCGGCATGAGGAGAATGGAGCCGAACATCATGAACAGTGCTCGCTTGCCCACTCGGTCGACGAGCAGTCCAAACAGAGGTGTCGCAATGATCGCCGACATGGGGATCAGACTGTTCAACGAACCCGCCTTCTCCAGCGTGTTCGCCGCAATCAGCCCGCCCCCCGCCATCAGTTTGTTGGCAAAAAGGCCGATGGCGAAGGTGCGGAAAGGGAAAACTCCCGAATAGAACGTGAAGCAGAGAATGACCACATACCAGTAAGAGGCGTTGAAGCGGAAAATTTGACTGAACTCCAGCTTGTCCACTCCGCCCGCTTGTCCCAGTTCGTACTTGCCTTCGGCCTGACTCTCCAATACCCAGTAAACGAGCGCCGATATCACACACAGCAGACCAGCTCCCACAGCCACCAAGAGTGGACGCTGCCAACTCGCTGCCGCCGCGTCGCCGTTGGGATAGAAGGCGGCGTGCGCCCATCTCGGAGAATTATCAGCGGCCACCGAAGCCAGACGTGCTATCGCCAGGTTGATGCCGAAGGCAAAGCTCAACTCTTTGCCTTTGAACCACTTCGCCAGAGCAACGGTCACCGTCACAATCATCGACTCCGCGCCCAGACCCAGCACTGTGCGTCCCAGCACCATGGTAGGGAAGTTCCCGCGCCATGCCGTCAGCGCCGCCCCTAGGAGACACAACCCGCCAAAAAACGCCAACGCCTTTTTCGTTCCGAACCGGTCAATGACTAGACCCCCAATCAGCAGGGTCAGCACGGCGGCCACGCTGTAGCTCGTGTTCAGCGAGCCAAACATCGTGCCCGTAAATCCCAGCTGCTGCTTGAAAATATCTTCCAGCGGATTAATGCTGTCGTAGATGTAGTAGTTCCCACCCTGGGCGAGACTGATGAACACTAGAACCATCCAGCGGTAGGAGGTCGAGGGGTGGGGAAGTGTAGCTTCCGGCATAGCACAGCCTTTCCGTCGCAAAAATCGAAGCACCAGAAGATATCACACGCCTAGGAGGAGGTTCCAAGAATCACGTGGAGACAGTCTGCTTCGCCGGCCAGGGAAGCTGCGCGTCCCTGAACGCTCTTCAACCCTGGGACGTGCTGGCTGTTTTGTTTTTCTTGATCGCTTCGGGCAGCTGACTGTTTGTCGACTGGTGGGCTAGCGTGCCACGAGGAGTACTGATTTCCGTGCGCAAGGACGCAGCGGACGCATTCATTTTCTGTGATTCTGCTGCTTGCATGCCTTGCGCGCGTTGCAAGCGCTCACTCAGGGCAAGGCCGAGGTTCCGTACCCATGGTTTGCGCAACAGCAGCAAGTGCTTTGCTTCAATATGCCGAATTTCAACACTCTTCGTCGTGCGGCGGGCCCATCCCATGAGCGGATCGCGTACATAGTAGAAGGGTTGCTGTGGAATCTTGAACACGGTGATGGTCGCATTTACTTTTTTAGAAACAAAATCTTTTCCCGGCCAATATGTGGCGCGCCAGATGTCTGGAGCCTGAGTTCCATTTCCTCCCACGAGTTTCGCCTTCTTGCCCAGGGCATCGGTGAAAGCCGCCCATTTTTTCCGCAAAGGAAGTCCCCAGATTTTTTTCAACCGCTGGCGATAGTAGTACAGGTACCATAATGCGCGGTTTTGATTATTTTCAACAACCCAAGTATCGAAGATGGCAAGAAGAGCGACCTGCTGTCCTTGGGACTCCAGCACCCTTGCCATGTTAAATGCGATGTGAGCACCCTGGCACATTCCGCCGATGTAGTATGGGCCCTCCGGTTGTTCGGCGCGCATGGTGCGAACGTAGTCAAGCGCCATTTGTTCGTATTCTTGCTCGGAGTAGGGGCGATCAAGAACTTTCCCCCCCGGACCCTGGAGCTTGTAGAACGGCTGGTCGGATCCGAGAATGCGAGAGAGCGACAGGTAACCCAGCGAGTTTACGCCGGGAGACACGGCAGCGAAGAAGGGTGGCGCTGCGCCGTTGGGTTGAATTGCCGTCAGCGTTAGATGAGAAACCGGCACGGTTTCAGCGCGCAGGATTTTTGCCAAGTGCTCGATGGTGGCGCCGCGAAAAAGTTCCGCCAGCGGGATTTCCTGGTTCGTGACGCGCTTGATTTCGTTGAGCATGCGAACCGCGAGTAGCGAGTGGCCGCCGATCTCGAAAAAATTGTCGGACACACCGATGTTGTCAAACCCGAGGACGCGCTGCCACACGCGAAGTACGATGTGCTCGAAGTCGTCACGAGGTGCCGAGGAAGCGAGAGGATCGAGGGAAACTTCCGGTTTCGGCAGAGCTTTGCGGTCGATCTTGCCATTTGGCGTGAGCGGCAGAGCATCGAGCGAAACGAATGAGCTGGGGACCATGTAGTCCGGTAAGCTCTGCTTCAGGCGCGCGCGAAGGTCAGACGGTGTGGCGGTTTGTCCCGGGCGGAATACCAGATAGGCGACTAGGCGTGTGTCTCCGGGTCGGTCTTCCCGCACGAGGACCACCGATTGCTGGATAGCTGAAACCTGCGCCAAAATTGTTTCAATTTCACCCAACTCAATGCGGAAGCCGCGGACTTTAACCTGGAAATCGGCGCGCCCCAGGAACTGGACATTGCCGTCGGGCAGGAACTTTGCTAGATCGCCCGTGCGATAGATGCGTTCACCGGCGCGGAAAGGATCGGCGAGAAACTTTTCAGCTGTGAGTTCCGAGCGATTGAAATATCCGCGGGCGACACCGTTGCCTCCGATATAGAGCTCTCCCGCCACGCCGACGGGCACGGGTTGGGATTTCGCATCGAGCACGTACATGGTGGTGTTATCGATGGGGCGACCGATAGGAGCCGCTCCGTCGAGCGTGGATTCGATTTTGAAGACCGAAGACCAAATAGTGGTCTCGGTGGGGCCATACATGTTCCAGAGTTCGGCGCAGCGCGGGACGAGCTGTTCAGACAGATCCGTAGGCATGGCTTCGCCGCCACAAAGAGCTTTCAGTTTCGGACTTCCGGCCCAGCCGGAGTCGAGCAACATGCGCCACGTGGCGGGCGTCGCCTGCAATACGGTGGCGCGCGACTGATTAAGAAGCGCGAGCAGCAGGTTGCCGTCGGCGGCTTGCTCGCGCGAAGCGAGTACGAGCTTTGCTCCCGTGATGAGTGGCAGGTACAACTCAAGACCGGCGATATCAAAACTCAGAGTGGTGACGGCCAATAGCGTGTCGGCGGCGGTGAGGCCGGGCCGTTTTGCCATGCTAGACAGGAAATTGACCAGGGCGCGATGCTCGATTTGGACTCCCTTAGGCTTGCCCGTGGAGCCCGAAGTGTAGAGAACGTAGGCGAGACTCTCGGGTTTCATCTCAACAGAAAGCGGCGTTGTGCTCTCGCGGGCGATCTCGGACCATGCCGTGTCGAGTACGATTTTTCGGGCAATTAGTGTTGTCAAAGTTGACAACACTAATTGCTGCGTAATGAGCACCGGAGCCTGAGCGTCGTTGAGGATGAACTGGATACGATCCGGGGGGTACGAGGGATCCAGCGGAACGTATGCGCCACCTGCTTTTAGGATGCCGAGTAACGCCACCAAAATATCGGGAGAGCGCTCCAGGCAAACTCCGACGAGGGTTTCCTGGACGATCCCGACCTTGCGCAGATAATGCGCGAGCTGGTTGGAGCGAGCATCGAGTTCGGCGTAAGTGAGCTGCTGATCGCCGAAGACAACCGCTACGTGATCGGGCGAACGCAGGGCTTGCGCAGCGACGAGTTCGTGAAGGCAAACTTGCGGGTAGTTCACGCGAGTATTGTTCCAATCCGCGAGAATTGTTTGACTCTCAGCGGAGGTCAGCAGCGAAACGTCCGACGTCCGCAACGAAGGATCGGCGACCACGGCCCGCATCAAGTGCTGGAAGTGATTAGCCATGCGCTCGATGGTGGAAGACACAAACAGATCAGTGTTGTATTCGAAAGTGGCACGGAGGCCGTCGGCGGTTTCCGCAGCGATCAGGGTCAAGTCGAACTTCGATGTCTCGGCGGGAATGAAGAATGGACCCGCGTCCACGCCGGCCATTTTCTGCCCAGAAGCAGGCACGTTCTGAAGAATGAGCATGACCTGAAAAAGCGGATTGCGGCTAAGATCCCGCTCCGGCTTCAGTTCTTCGACCAATTTCTCGAAGGGAAGATCCTGATGGGCATAGGCGCCCATGGCGGTCTCACGCGTCCGGGCCAGCAGTTCCCGGAAAGTCGGATTGCCGGAAAGGTCAGTGCGCAGAACAAGAGTGTTCACAAAAAAGCCGATGAGTTTTTCGATCACGGCGTTCGTGCGGCCCGCGATCGGTGAACCCACGACGATGTCGTCCTGTCCCGAATAGCGGGAGAGCACGGTGCTGAAGGCTGAAAGCAGGGTCATAAAGAAGGTGACGCCTTCTTTTCTACCCAGGTCCTTGAGGTGTTCAACCAGTTCCTTGGGAACGGTGATCGTGTGCTTTGCGCCGTGAAACGTCTGCTCGGGTGGGCGAGGATGATCGGTGGGTAGTTCCAGGCTAGCGGGAGCACCCTTCAGTTTCTCCCCCCAATAGTCGAGCTGGGTATTGAGCGTAGGGCCTGAGAGGAAGCTTCGTTGCCAGACAGCGTAGTCGGCGTATTGAATGGTGAGATCAGGGAGTGGCGAGGGTCGGTCAGCGAGGAAGGCTTCGTACAGTGCGGCGAGTTCCTGCGAGAGGACGCCGAGGGACCAGCGGTCGCTGATGATGTGGTGCGTATTCAGGATGAGGACATGGTCAGCATTGCCGAGTTTCAATAGAGATGCGCGAAGCAGTGGGCCAGCCTTGAGGTTGAAAGGCCTCTGGACTTCTTGCAGGGCTACGCGGCGGGCTTCTTCCTCGCGCTGCGACTCAGGCTGAGATGTCAGATCGAAGATTGCGAGCGGAACGGATACTGTGGGCGCAATCACTTGCACCAGTTCGTCGTGGATGGTCTGGAACGTCGTGCGCAGGGATTCGTGACGGCGCGCGATTTCCTGGAGTGACTTCTCCATGGCGGCGACATTGATCACGCCACGCAAGCGCGTGATGTACGGCACGTTATAGAGCGGATTGTTGGGCTCGAGCTGATCGAGGAACCAGAGACGCTGCTGCGCGAAGGAAAGCGGGAGTGGCTGTTGGCGTGAAACCGTTTGCAGCGGTAGTGTTCGCAAGCCTTGCTTCTGACGTTGCAACGTTTCCACGCATGCGGCCAAGCCAGAGACGCTGGGTGCCTCGAACAGCGCGCGCAACGGTAGTTCCACCTGAAATGCTTGCCGGATGCGCGAGACGACTTGGGTGGCGAGCAGCGAATGCCCACCAAGTTCGAAGAAGTCATCCTTTGCGCCCACCTGGTCGAGCTGGAGCACCTCCGCCCAAATGCCCGCAATTACTTCCTCCGCCGGCGTTCGTGCGCTCTGGTACTCCCGCGCCAGTTCGGGCCGCGTGTATTCGGGTGCGGGTAAATGCTTGCGATCCACCTTGCCGTTTGGCGTCAGCGGCAATTTTTCCAGAGCAACGAACGCGACCGGGACCATGTAGTCCGGAAGGCGCTCTTTCACCCAAGTGCGCAGATCTGAAGCGCGCATCGCTTGGTTGGTCGTGGCCACCACGTAGCCGACCAAGCGCTTGTCGCCCGCTACATCTTCACGCGCGATGACCACACATTCTTTGACAGCGGCGTGTTTGCCAAGCACAGCTTCAATCTCGCCCAGCTCAATGCGGTAGCCACGAACTTTGACCTGATGATCGGAGCGGCCCTGAAACTCGATGAGCCCGTCGGCCAGGAATCGGCCTACGTCGCCGGTCTTGTACATCTTCGCTGTAGCGCGCCGCGAGAATGAATCAGGAATGAATTTTTCGGCTGTGAGTTCCGGGCGATTCAAATAGCCACAGGCAACGCCGTCCCCGGCAATGTGGATTTCGCCCGGCACGCCGATGGGGGTGGGCTGTAGGTTCGCATCGAGAATGTAAACCTGCGTATTCGCCAGCGGCCTTCCGACAACCAGCGGCTCATCTTTGGAGCGGAAGTGATGGAACGTGGACCAGACCGTGGTTTCCGTGGGCCCATAGAAGTTGTAGAGAGACAGGTTGGTTTCCAGAAGGCGCGTGCAAAGATCGCGCGGCACAGGTTCGGCACCGATTACGCGCTTCAGACCTTGACCGGAAAAACCGGCTTCGAGCAGCAGATTCCAGGTGGTGGGTGTGGCATGCACAATCGTCGCGCCGGTTTCTCGGAGCAGCGCGGCAAGCTCTTCGCCATTGGCCGCCAGATTGCGATGGCCCAGAACCACGCGGCCTCCGGAAACCAGCGCCAGATAGAGTTCCGGAATGCACATGTCGAAAGCAAAAGAAGCGAGAGCGGGGAAGACATCGCTTGGTCCCATACGGAGTTCCTGCGCCATGAAGGTGAGCAGGTTGACGACCGCGCGATGCGGGACTTGCACCCCTTTGGGGCGGCCTGTCGAGCCCGAGGTGAAAATAACGTAGACGAGGTCTTCGGGCTTGGCTTGTGCTACGGAATTCGCCGTGCTTTCCTGGGCGATCTCGGACCAGCCGGAGTCGAGACAGAGAATCTTGGCTTGGTGTTCTGGAATCGAACTAACTAGGGATTGCTGCGTGATGAGCAGCGGAACTTGCGCATCTTCCAGAATCAACCGAATCCGTTCGGCAGGGTAAGCCGGATCGAGCGGGACGTAGGCGGCTCCGGACTTCTGGACGCCGAGCAGAGCGACCATCATGTCGAGCGAGCGTTCGAGGAAAAGTCCCACGCGTTGGCCAGGGACGATGTCGTGCCGACGCAGCCAGTGCGCGAGCTGGTTGGCTTTTTGATTCAACTGCGAATAAGTAAGTTGCTGATCACCAAACTGGCACGCGATGGCTTCCGGCGTACGCTCCACTTGCCGCTCGAAGAGCTGATGTAGGCAGAGATCCCGCGGATAGTCGGACGCGGTGGCGTTCCAATCGAGCAGCAACTGCCGGCGCTCCCCTGAAGTCAGTAGCGGCAGTTTCGAAAGCCGTAGCGCAGGATTTGCCACTACCGCTTCGAGCAATACCTGGTAATGCCCCAACATCCGCTCGATCATCGTGCCATCA
>JAYTQD010000310.1:0-3900 GCA_043746935.1 Acidobacteriaceae bacterium
CCTCGCCCGCGAACTGCGCCGTCTCGATGTCGTAACGGAGCTGGGCGACGAGTCGTTCCGCCTCAAGAAGTCGTTCGAGACAGCGAGCAAGGCTGGCACCCGCTACGTGCTCATCGTAGGCGAAAACGAAGTACAGTCCGGCGCCTTCGCGCTGAAAAATATTGAGACTGGTGAACAAATGACCGTGCCACGCGGCGAGTTGGCCGCAAAGATCAAGAACAAATAGTGCTGTAAACTTCACAAGATGACTTTTGGAGGCCTTATGCAAAATCGTGTCGTAACCGTAGCGATGTTGGCCCTAGTTTTCACATTCGCCGCCCCAGCCCAATCCCTCAAGTACTACGGCAACGCCCCTTCCGACCCGCTCACCGTTACTCTCCTCGAAAAAGAGCAAGCGTTAATGGGCGCGGTTCTCCACCACGATACCGCTGTTTTTTCCAGCTTACTGACCAGCGATTTTGTCTTCGTCAACTATGACGGCCACAGCTCCTCCAAGGGTAAACTCCTCGGCGAAGGCGAACTCAAGGAATACGCCATCTACGATCCGCAGACGCTCACGCTCAACGACGGCGCGGTCCTGTTTTCCTATAACGCAATTGTTCGTCAGCCCTCCGTGGAAGACGAGCAGCACATCCCGCGCTACCAGCGCGTCACCACGATTTGGGTGAAGCAAGGGACGGACTGGAAGGAAAAATTCCACCAAGCGTCAGCGTTGCAGGTGGGTAGCTAGCTCCCAGAAACAACAGCTTACACTTGGTTAAGCCCGATCCACGCGCGCAAGTAGCCTGGGTTTAGCACCCGTGTGATTGCTTCACCTGCTAAAATCATAGTTTTCCACGATTCGCCCGCGCCCTCTCCAGTGCGCTGCAAATTCTCAGGTTAAGGACCACATGCTCGACTTTATTGGCGATCTTCAGCGTTCCCAAATGTGCGGGACGCTCCGCGCTTCCGATGCCGGCAAAAAAGTTGTTCTCATGGGGTGGGTGAACCGCCGCCGCGACTTTGGCAATCTGCTGTTCGTCGATCTGCGCGACCGCACGGGCGTGGCCCAGGTGGTCTTCAACAAGGAAACCAACGCCGCCGCGCACGAAAAAGCAGGCGCGCTGCGCAACGAGTATGTGATCGCCGTGATTGGTACGGTCAAGCTACGCGATACCGATACCATCAACAAAAATCTTCCCACCGGCGAAGTCGAACTCGTGGCAGTGGAAGTTCGTCTGCTCAACACGTCCAAGCAGCCGCCGTTCCTGCCCAGTGACACAGCTTTGACCAACGAGGAAACACGCCTCAAGTATCGCTATATCGACTTGCGCCGCGATCCGATGCAGTTCAACATTGAGCTGCGGCACAAGGTGGCGCTGGCCATCCGTAATTATTTGTCCGGGCTTGGATTCTTAGAAATCGAAACACCGTTCATGACCCGCTCCACGCCCGAAGGCGCACGCGATTACCTGGTCCCCAGCCGTGTGCAGCCGGGCATGTTCTACGCTTTGCCGCAGTCGCCGCAAATCTTCAAGCAGATTTTGATGATCTCTGGTTTCGACAAATACTTCCAGATCGTGCGCTGCTTTCGCGACGAAGACCTGCGCGCCGACCGTCAACCGGAATTTACCCAGATCGATCTTGAAATGTCGTATCCGCAAGCCGAACGCGTGTGGGAAGTGGTTGAAGGATTTTTGACTGCCGCATTTCGAACGGCGGGACACGAGATTAAAACGCCATTTCCCCGCATGAGTTTTGACGAGGCGATTCTCAAATACGGAATTGACAAACCCGACATGCGGCTGCCTGCAATGACCGATGTGCGAGAGGTCTTCACGGGAGACGAACTGGAGGAATATGCGACAAAGCTCAAGATCAGAAAGGAATTTCCATTACTGCTAATCCGGATTCCGAAGGCCGGTGACCTCTCGGGAACAGAAAGGCGCACGCTGGGAACTTATGGCGCGTTCCTGCACGCGCATGGTCCAGATTTTGTGGGCCGTATGACCGACCCCAATAGATTTGCACGAGATTACCCAAATTTGTCCGAGCGCATTCTGAAGTTTGCTGGTGTCGAAGCATCGGACTTGTGGTTGCTTGCTGGGGCTTTCAATCGACCTGAAGACCCTTCGGTCATGCAGCAAAGTCCGCGGAATTTCTGCGAGCGGTGTGGGCTGTTGCGGTTCGATCTGGCGCAGAAATACGCAGATCGTCATGACGCGTTTAAGAAAACCGGCGACCCTGCGATTGACTACCGTTTTCTGTGGGTCACCGATTTTCCAATGTTCGAATGGGATAAAAGCGATCAGCGCTGGAATGCGGCGCACCATCCCTTCACCTCGTTGCGCGAAGAAGACATGGGCAAACTCGGCGGCACAGCCGAAACCGTGATGGCAAATGTGAAAGACCCAAACTCGCCGCTGGCCTCCGTGCGCGCGCAAGCCTACGACATTGTGCTCAACGGCACCGAACTGGGTTCGGGATCGATTCGTATTCACCAGCAGGAAATTCAAAGCCAGATTTTCAGCGCGCTGGGCATGTCGAAAGAGGAAGCCAGCAGCCGCTTCGGCTTTTTCCTGGAAGCGCTGGAGTACGGAACACCTCCGCACGGCGGCATTGCGCTGGGACTGGATCGCATTGTAATGATCCTGGCGGGCGCGGACAGCCTTCGCGAGGTGATTCCATTCCCGAAAACCGCGCGGGCTGTGGATCTGATGGTAGATGCCCCGACACCCGTGAGCGAGGCGCAGCTGAAAGAACTGGGCATCACGGTAAAACCGCCAAAAACATAGGCGTTAAGCTCGCCGCACCCGGAACACATACGTCTCGCTCAGCAGGAAGTTGACTGCCGAACAGCTCGCGATGCTCACAGCATTCGCTAGCAAGACACGCATGTGAAAACCGCCCACAAGTGCTCGCATCAAAATCACATTTCCCAAAATTGAAACTGCGCCGTTAGTCAAATTGAATTGCAGCAGTCGCACTGCTGAATCATACCGCCGGTTGGACGTTCTATCGGCCCAGGTAAATGCTGATGCAAGAAAAAATTGTGCAGCACAGCGGTCTCGACCGCCAGCGCTGTGGCGATCAGGTAATTCCACTGGAAGGCGTCCGCAAAGACCCACAAAGCAGCAAGCTGCACACCAATACCGATTCCGCCAACAAGGTTGAACTTGACCCACCGCCAGCCAATCTTCTGTTGCTCTCGTTGTTCCAGCACTGCCACGCCGCTCACGCGATCCTCTCTTCGCGATAGAGCCGCAACGTATTCCGCACTGTAACCCAGAGCAGCATCACCGCCATTCCCGCTAGTCCAATCGTCCCGCCTACGTCAAACAACCGGTACGGACCGTGACCAAGGAAATGCACCAACGGTTTCCACAGCAACGCTAGATTCCCAATCGCCAGCAAGATCCGCAACTCGGTCGGACCGAAGCGCCAGAACGAAAGATGGAACTCACTCATGGTGTAGGTCGCGAGATACGACTGAATGGAGAGCAGCAAAAACGCAATCAGCAACGCAATCGCCAGTGCAGGTTGCATATACCCGGAAAGCGCCAAACCGCCCATCAGAAAAAGCGCACCGAAACTATCGACCATGTGGTCGACATAAAACCCATAGCGAGGCCGCTGCTGATTGCGTACACGCGCCAGCGTACCGTCCAGGCTGTCCCCAAGCCAGTTGAGCGCCAGAAAGAATATGACCAACAAAAGCGCATAACGATTCCAGCGGGCCAGTGCGTAACTCACTCCGGCGAACAGCTGGGCCGCCACGCCCAGCCCGGTCAGGCGGTCGGAATTAATCCAGCGCGGGGTACGCCGTGCCAGCCAGATCAGCGCTGTTTTCTCGGCATCAGCGGTAAGACTGCCATGGATACGCTTGGCCGACTGGAAAGTGTCCTTGGGTGCAACTCGTGG
>JAYTQD010000311.1:0-3897 GCA_043746935.1 Acidobacteriaceae bacterium
CCCGTAGCTTGATACCCGATGTGGCCGTCGATGTCGGCGTACATCACGTTCTGTCCGGGCGAACCCCAGAGGGACAATGCTTTACGGAACTCTTGCCAATTTTGAGCGGAGTTGAGGTCGAAGAACGGGTCGGTGAAAGAGTCGTAGAGCGTCCAGCGCAAGGCGAGTTTGCGAGTCTCGTGTGGAACGAAGTCGGAGATGATGGGGCCGTGCCGCGTAATAGCAACATCAAGAGTCACATCGGGCGCGCCCTTCACATGGATGATTTCGCTGCGATGCTCTGGATCGCGCCAGCCTTGTGGCGTTTCATACTGGCCGGTGAGATTGAAATTTTCAACAAAGAGGTCTTCGACCGTGGGTTCGACGTTGGTAAATCCCCAGGCAATGCGCTGGTTGTGCCCGACAACGACGAAGGGCATGCCGGGAAGTGTGACGCCGGCTACGTCGAACGCGCCGCTCTGGAGATGGGCTTCGTACCAGAGGTTCGGCATCTGGTGGCCGAGGTGCATATCGTTGGAGAGCAGGGGCTTTCCGGAGACGGTGTGCGCGCCGGAGACGACCCAGTTGTTGGAGCCGGGTGAAGGTTCGTAGGCGCTGGAGTTTTGGTTTGGGATTCCAGTGAGAAAGCTGGCGAGCGTAATTTCGTTTCCGGAACTGTGTGCATCATTCGCTGCGTTCAGAATGACAGGCTGCGGAATTGAATTCACCGCGACAGGTTCTTGGTCAGGGTCCATTTCGTCGTCTTCGTCATCGGTGGGATAAACGGCTTGGGGAGGCTCTTTTGTTGTTTCCAAATACGGGGGATGGTCGTGGCGCGAGCTGTTGACGAAAAGGTCCGCCGTGAGCACAGGGCCAAGGGCGGCTTGAAATTGCTCGCGCAATAGCGCGTATTTGTAGCGCCCGTGGTTAAGTTCCTGAGCCAACTGCGCGCCCACGGCGAAAGAGTCGTCGATGGTCCAGGGCTGCGGCGAATAGTGCCGCAGACGGAATTCGAGGGGCAGGTGCTGGCGGCTGTGCTCCATGCTGGCGTTGACGCCTCGGGCATAGGCCTCGAAATATTCTCGGTCGCGCGGGGAGAGGGCTGCGGCGGCGCGGTGGGCTACTTGCTGGATGCCGAGGATTCTCTGCTGTTTGTCGTGGGCTAATCCGTCTGTGCCGACGACCTCAGCAAGGTTGCCTTCAGCGAAGCGGCGCAGGATGTCCATTTGCCAGAGGCGGTCCTGAGCGGTGACGTAGCCTTGCGCGTAGAACAGGTCGGCGAGGTTCGCCGCTTCAATGGCGGGGACACCGTGGCCATCGCGAGTGACGATCACTTTTTGTTGCAAGCCTGGGGCGCGGACAGTGCCATCGAGTTGGGGCAGAGCAGAGCGGGCAATGCCATACGCCCATAGCGCGGCGACGACTGCAAGGAGGCAGATTCCTAACAGGAAGCCGCCGACCCAGCGGGGCCAGCGTCGAGCGGGGGTGGTAGGAGGAACGGCGGTAAGCATGAGCCTTAGATTTTATATGGTAGGGCGACCGAGAATCGAAGCCGGTCCTCTTGACGCGGCGGCGTCTTTTTGGGACACTTAAGTGTCTAGGTGTTTATCTGCTTAAGTGTATAGGTGCTGAAATGGAAGAAGTGATTCGCTGGAATATCAAGGTGTCGAGGGAAACCGACCTTACCTTGCGTACTTTCTTGGGCTCGCAGGGTATGAAAAAGGGAGACCTCTCGAAGTTCATTGAGCAAGCCGTGCGGGCGCATTTGTTTCATTGCAGCGTGCAGGAGATCAAAGCCCGCAACGCCGCGACCAAGCCGAATGAATTGCAGGCACTCATTGACGAAGCGGTGCGGGAAGTGCGGATCGACAATCGCGCCAAGGGATCAGGTGCGAAGACCAAGGCTAGCCGAGCCTGATGCGCGTACTGAAAGCTCGAATTTCGTTACATCGGTGACTGAAGCCCGGGTTCCAAATAAGTCTTTATGTAGCACTCACAGACCTGTTGTAACAGGCACATTTCACGTCCTCAGGTGTTACTTACCCTCTGAAAATGTCATCCGAGCAAGAGGGTCTGCCGCCTCCAGAAATCGCACCGACGCCGATTTTTCCCTTTGTCGAATCATCAGATTGGTGACCACTAACAAAATGACTGCGATAGCAACCACAATCACGAATACCAGAGTCTTCTTGGTGATTTTCTTGCGATAAGTCTTCGATGCACTGCCCAGGTAGTGCTCAAGCAAGCCCCGAAATACATCGGTTTCCTGCAACGCAAATGCGCGCTTGGGAAACAAAGTCAGTAACAGGGGTGATCCGTAATAAACCAAGAAAAGATTCTCGGTTTCCACGTACCGGACGTAAGCATCCCAGGTAGACCTTGTAGTTGTCACCAAGTTCGAGGATTCGATTCCGGAATCTGAAATTGTTACTTTGACCTCTTCCAGCAATCTGCTGCCGCCTTGCCTAGGGCGCGTATATGCTCTTGCAAGAAAGAACGCAAATATACCGATCAAAAATGGGCCACCAGCACTCGAGTACTCCCTCGGCTTCTGCATTAAGGTCGACAAACCGCTAGCAATCAGGACCATCCCGATGACTGGCAGAATCTTCACCACAACGCCGCCGTGTTTACGGAGCCCTTCGCGCAGTTCCTTTTCGGTGAGCTTGTAGGAGACTTGTATCGGATCGTTTCCTGAATTCATTCGAAGAATTATAGGTCAACGGACACGCGAGGAAGCGAGTTTTGAGTATGTTCAAAGAATTGTGGCCTCTCCCCGCCCTGTCGCACAGAACGCGACAAGGACGGGGCACCCTTCCGCAGAAACTTGGCCGATGGCCTCAGCTCTCGGTATGATCCTCAAGTGCTGCCATCAGCTCTGATCGAACCTCATGTTGCATAAACGCATCGACGATCATTCCGTGATTTCGCCCGAGATGTTGCGCGAGGCGCAGGAAATTTTGCGTCAGCATTTGAAGCGCGTGGGGTTGAAGCAGACGGAGCAGCGCAATACGATTTTGCGGTCATTCCTAGAGACGCGAGAGCATCTTTCGAGCGAAGAGCTGTACCGGCTGGTCAAGAAAAAGGACGCGCGCATTGGCGTGACGACCGTGTACCGCACACTGAAACTTTTGGCGGAGTGCGGTTTGGCGAGCGAAGTGGAGTTTCACGACGGCAAGGCGCGGTTTGAGCATCAGTACAACCGACGGAGTCATCACCACATGGTTTGCACGGGGTGCGGGAGTTCAGTGGAGTTTTTTTCTCCGGAGATTGACCGGTTGGAGCAGGAAATTGGCGGTAAGTTTAATTACCGGACGACGCGGCACACGTTTCAGATTTATGGGTTGTGCGTGGATTGCCACCGGAAAAACGGTGCGGGCAGGGTGGGTTAGCCGTCAAATTTCGGATGTTTAAGGATCAATTCGATGAATCGAAGTTTTGTTCTTTCGTTCTTATTTGTTTCGCTGGCGGTGATGGCACAGGCTCAAGTCACGCTGACTCCGGTCAGCTCGGATGCATTTAGCGTTGGTCCGGGGCAGCATGCTACCGAAGTGGAGCCGCATGTCTTCGCGAATGGTTCGACACTGGTGGCCGCTTTCCAGACTGGGCGCATTGTTCCTGGTGGCTCGACCGATATTGGGTGGGCAACTTCTGTCGATGTCGGTAAGAACTGGGCGCATGGGTTTTTGCCGGGGCTGACAAAGGGAGAAGGAACGGGGCCTTACGACGCGATCAGCGATCCGGCGGTGGCGTATGACGTCAAGCACAACGTATGGATGATTGCGTCCTTGCCGATTTCCAATACGTTGCAGACGCCCGCAGTTGTGGTGAACCGTTCGACCGATGGCGGCCTTACCTGGCAGAAGCCGGTGAGCGTGGATGTGGCCTCGCAGAGTTCCGACAAGAACTGGATGGTGT
>JAYTQD010000312.1:0-10374 GCA_043746935.1 Acidobacteriaceae bacterium
GCCGAAGACGCTGGTTTGCGCTTCGGCTGGAAATTTCGGTCAGGGGCTGGCTTACTCGGCTCGGAAGCGAGGTTGTCAAGCGGTCGTGTTTGCCGCTCAATCCGCCAACGCATTGAAGGTAGAACGAATGCGCGAACTGGGTGCCGAGGTCCGTCTCGCCGGGTCGAACTTCGATGAAGCCAAGGAACACGCTCTGCGGTTTGCGGAAGAGACCGGTGCGAGATTCGTCGAGGATGGAAGTCAGCCCGAGGTGGCGGAGGGTGCGGGTACCATCGCTGTCGAGCTAGGCCGTTGGGCGAATCTCTTCGACGTACTGCTCATTCCTCTGGGCGACGGAGCACTGCTGGCAGGGATCGGACGCTGGATGAAAACGCATTCCCCCTCGACGCGGATGATCGGTGTCTGCCCGGAGGGCGCTCCCGCCATGGCGATGTCGTGGCGGGAAGGCAAGTTGTGTACAACCGAGTCGGGATCCACCATTGCCGATGGTATTGCGGTGAGTGTTCCAGTTCCAGAATCGCTGGAGAATTTGAAGACGCTCATGGATGACGTGCTGCTGGTGGACGATGCGGCGATGATCGACGCGATGCGATTGGTTCTCCGATATCACGGGTTAGTGATGGAGCCATCGGGAGTGGCGGGACTGGCGGCTGCGATGACATTCAAGCAGCAATTTCAGGGTGCCCGTGTAGCCACGCCGTTATGCGGAGGAAATGTGACGGCGGAGCAGATGCAGCGCTGGTTTGCGAAGGCAAGCTAGTTGGATGAGCCCCAAAAGTTAAAGGAAGCCACCGACGTTTATCGATGGCTTCCTTAATGGCTTGTACCCTCCCCCGACGGTACTTCGCCAAACTTTTTGATCCCCGTTGTTGTGGTGTCAAGCTGTTTCGTAAGTGATCCTAACGTCGATGGTATCCTCCGGCAAGTAACGCAAGTAACCCGATCAGCGGACGCTGCCAGAGCGTGCTCACGGCCCATCAGTACCCCGCCAAGGATTACAGGGGTGATTTTGCAACCGACGGAAATCGCAGTATTCTCGCCTTGTGAAACCCAACATTTTGTTCGTCGCGGGACGCTCCTCATGCGTGCAGGTGCTGGAAAGCGCGGCACGGCAAGCCAGCCTTTTGCCCGATGTCTGCGACACAGCCGCTCATGCCGTGGAGCGGCTGGTGGCGCATAACTATTCGGCGCTGGTGGTGGATTTGGAGGCGTCGGGGGCGGAGAACGTGCTTCGGATGGCGCATCTGCTGCCACCGGCAGAGCGGCCGGTGATATTTGCCATGGTTAGCCCGCGTATTCCGGTGGCTACGGCGTATGAATTCCGCGCCAATTTTGTTCTGTACAAACCGTTGCAGCCGGAACAGGTGCTGCGTTCACTCCGGGCGGCTCGCGGGTTCATGCCCATGGAACGTCGGCGGTCGGCGCGGCGTTCTGTGCAGAGCATGGTTCATTTCGACTTGCCGGGTTCTGACTGCTATCCGGGAATGCTGTTGGATTTGAACGCGACCGGCATGTCGGTGCAGACAACCGGCGCGATTCCGCTGCGGGATACGATTCCGTTCCGTATGCAACTTCCGCAGGGCGGGCTGGTGCGGGGTTCGGTTGAAGTTTTATGGACAGATTCCTCCGGACGCGCGGGATTAACATTTTCGCGTCTGGCGGCGCAGGGGCGGCAGCGCATCGTGGAGTGGCTTACGTCGCTCAAGACTAGTGAAAAGATTGGGGAAAAGATTGGCCCCGCACAGCCGAGGCCGTACCGGGCGCGGGCTACGAGCGCCGCGTCTTTTTAAACGTCACACTCTAAGCGTCACGCCTGCGTAGAAGCATCCTCCAGTCCACGCTCACATGCTAGACTCGGCTTCTGCCTGCGGGCGTGTCTACATGCCGGAACTCACTTCAATTTCAGCGGTCGATCTGGCCTCCATGGTGCGCGAGAAGCAGGTCTCGCCGGTGGAGGTGGCTGAGGCTTATTTGCAGCGCATTGAGGAGCAGAATCCGCGGCTCAATGCTTTCGTGCATGTGGAGCCGGAGCGAGTTCTTCGCGAGGCGGAGAAGGCGGAAGAGGCGATTCAACGCGGTGATTCCGTCGGCCCTCTGCACGGCGTGCCTCTGAGTATCAAGAGCTCGATTGACGTTGCCGGATACCGCTGCGAAGCGGGGACGAAGTTGCGGGCTGGTTACATTGCGGCCCGGGATGCCGTCCTGGTGGATCGTCTGCGGGCGGCTGGGGCTGTGATTTTGGGGGTTACGAACTGCCCTGAGCTGCTCATGGCATGGGAAACGGACAATCTCCTTTACGGACGCACCAATAATCCCTGGGATCTGACGCGGACGGCTGGGGGGTCCAGCGGCGGAGAAGCCGCCGCCATTGCCTCCGGAATGTCGGCGGGCGGGGTTGGGAGCGATAGCGGAGGCTCGATTCGCGAGCCAGCCCACTTTTGCGGGATCTGCGGTCTGAAGCCGACGCCAGGGCGGATCCCTGCTTTGGGGCATTTCCCGGCCTCGGCAGGGCCGTTTGCCCAGCTAGGGGTGGTGGGGCCCATGGCGCGCACTGTGGGCGACCTGCGGCTGCTGTTTGAGGTCATGGCGGGGTACGACGATGCTGATGTCTCAGCGGCTCCAGTGCCTTTGCGGCTGCCCCCAGAGCGCGCCCAAGACCGTTTAAAAGAGCATTCCATTGGCTATTTTGAGCAAGACGGGCGCACATCGGTGACGGCGGAGACGCGGGCGGCGGTTCGGGACGCGGTTGGCGCGCTGGCCGAGGCTGGTTTTCAGACCGCGCCGTTTCGTCCGGAAAATCTGGAGCAGGCGCGCGATTTGTGGTGGAAATTCTTTGGCATTGCCGGGGGGATGCTGCTCAGCCCCATGACCAAGGGCCGGGAGCAGGAGCTCAGCCCGCTTTTGCGGCAGTTTCTGGGTTGGGTAGCCTCGGAGCCGACCCATACCGGCCACACACTGCTCTACACCTGGCTACAGCGGGATGAGCTCCGGACGCAGTTTCTGGCTCAGATGCGAGTGTTTTCCGTCCTAGTCTGCCCTGTCGCGGCGATTCCGGCGTTCCGGCACGGCGAACGCTCCTGGCAGGTCGAGGGGCAGACTGTGAAGTATCTCGATGCGTGGTCGTATACGGAGTGGTTCAATCTGCTCGGTTTTCCCGCCTGCGTCGTCCCGGTAAGCCGGTCGGCGGAGGGGCTGCCGATTGGGGTGCAGATTGTGGGAAGACCTTGGGAAGAGGATTTGGTTCTTCAGGTGGCTGCTGCGATTGAGGCTCGGGTGGGCGGCTATCAGGCTCCGCAACTTAAGCCGCGGGACTTGGTGGCACCGTAAGATGACAGCTTCTCTTATGAGTTCGCGTGGTAGCATGACGCCTATCCTTGGGGAAGCAGGTCGAAACCCAGCGGGAGGCTGAGAATGGCGAATTTGGCGTCTGTACCAGTGCCGCCTCGAGCTGTCGTCCCAAGTTCTACTCCGGACGTCCCAGTCACAATCGTTCCTTCTCGGCACTCTGCCCTTGTCCGCGTCACTCATTGGATTACTGCGCTGTGCTTTCTTGCCTTGCTCGTCAGCGGAGGTGAGATTGTGATCTCTCATCCGCGCTTCTACTGGGGCGAGAACGGGAATGTATTAACACCAGTGTTGTTCAAGCTGCACATTCCCTCCTCGAGGTCGCTGGTGCCGACCGGCTACGGGTACGTGTTACCGGATCAGAACGGCTGGAGCCGGTATTTGCACTTCCAATCTGCCTGGATTGCGGTCTTCACCGGTTTACTCTATGTCATCGTCGGCTTCTTCTCAGGACATTTTGGGAAAAACTTGCTGCCGGATAAAGCCGATCTTTGCTGGCGAGCGTTCTCGAAGGCAATCATCAGCCATTTGCGCTTCCAGCGTCCGAGTGCGGCAGAAGCCTGGTCGTATAACTTGCTACAGCGGCTCAGTTACCTGTTCATGATCTTCATTCTGTTCCCCTTGGTCATCTGGACGGGCCTGGCGATGTCTCCCGCATTTACTTCCGCGTTTCCCGCGACCGTGACTCTGCTTGGCGGGCGGCAATCCGCGCGCACGATTCACTTCTTCGTCTCCGTGGCTCTGCTGCTCTTCCTGCTGGTCCACGTTGGAATGGTTTGGTTTGCCGGATTCCGGAACCGAATGCGAGCAATGATTACGGGCGGGGCCGACCCGGCTGCGATTACGAATATGGAGCGCACATGACCGATCTCTCACGCCGCAAACTGATCAAAACCGGACTTGCCGCCACGGCGGGCGTAGCGGGTCTAGGCGTGGCCGCGCGCATTGCGGACACGTATGTATTGATCCCACCCGACCACGGCGGAATCTGGGGTCTCGGCGAAACGCTGAATTACGCTTCCCAGCGGCTGCTGACCACGCACTCTCTAGCCCGCGAGTTCGCTCGGAGCCAAATTTCTAAGAGGCCGCTCGAGAACGAAATGGCTCCGCTGAGCGACGCGTTCAAAAAACTTCAGGCTGGAGAATTCGCCGACTGGCGGCTCACCATCGACGGTATGGTGGCCCGGCCTGGCGCATTTTCACTGGCCCAGCTAAAGAGCTACCCGTCTCGCAGCCAGATCACGCAGCTAGCTTGCGAAGAGGGCTGGTCGTATGTCGCCGAGTGGATCGGTGTGCCTCTCTCCCACGTCCTCGAAGTCGTCGGGATCCAGCCGCAAGCCAGATATGTTGTGTACTTCTCGATTGATCACGACTGGTGGGACAGCATCGACATGGCCGACGCCTTGCATCCGCAGACGTTTCTCGTCTATGGGATGAATGGCGGTGAACTTTCCGTGGGCAACGGCGGGCCGTTACGCATGCGGGTGCCGCGCCAGCTCGGCTACAAAAGCGTGAAATTTATTACTCACCTGACAGTCACCGACAATCTGAAAAAGTTCGGCAAGGGTCTGGGCTCGGCGTCTCCCGAAGGAGGATACGCCTGGTACGCTGGCATCTGAGCAGGGCCGTTTGGCGAGTGGTGCGTGTCGTCGCAAATCCCTATGGCTGGGTAGACGCCAAGGGAACGGGCAGCTAGGGTCGGGAGCTCCAGGGATCCACGACATCAAGATCACAGCCCTCGAAGTTCTCGATATCGCGAGTCGCGAGTTTGGCGCCTCGCACCTGGGCAATGGCTGCGATCTGGGCATCCGCGTGGTTGATGGGTCGGCCGAGTCCGCGGTGGTGGGAGGCAATCCTGGAAAAGGCTCGCGCCGCATCACTCTCGAACCCTAAGATGCGGTCCGCCAAATCCTCGGCAAACATCGCTTCGGCCGCCGCCAGCAGCGCCTCACGGCGCTTGCTCTTTGGGAGCAGCTTAATGCCATAAAAGATCTCCGCCTCGGTAATGGCTGTCGTAAAAAGTTCCGCGGCTCGCTGTTTCGCGATCCAGGTCACCACTTGCGGAGAGGGCTTTTGCCTCATGAGCTCGGAGAGCACATTGGTGTCGAGAATCATCATTTGCCAGGTCCGGTGCTAAGTTCGGATTCGGCGAAAGCCGGGGCGTCCCGCATGGCGTCGCGTTGCGGTAACTCTAGTTCCAGCCCTCCCAACGGCGCAAAACGGCGTTGAATCTTCTCCGCCAGGTTCACCCGTCCCGGTGAAGACGAGTTGAGGGCGGAGCGCAAAATATCCCTGGCTTCCTCTTCCATGGAACGCCCGTTATGAGCAGCACGAACCCTCAATCGGGTCTTGATTTTCTCGTCGAGTTGTCGAATCGTGAGTGTTGCCATGCTATCAATGCTATCATTGCAAGCAAAGAAAGCAAAGCGCTCTATTTTCTGGGGAACGAAGCGATGGTCCAGGCGTTGGCGTTGGTAATGATGGGACCAAACGCCAGGTAGTGGTCGTCGGGCGACGGGACTAGGGAGAAAATGTCCCAGCTTGGTTCTTTGAAGAGCAGTTTGGTTGAACCGCTCAGATCCATGTGCAAGATCGACGTTCCGCGCGAGGAGTAGCTGCACAGGAATAGGCTCTTGCCATCGGCTGCCCAGGCTACGTTCGAGAGCTGGGTCCATGGCAGGGCTGACAGTTTCTGCGGTGTGCCGCCCGTCACGGGTACAATCTGGACCTCGGCGTTTTTATAGTCGTATTGAGAGAGCGCGAGGCGGGTTCCGTCGGGGGAAAGATCCCAACCCGTTACATCGGGATCGATGGAGATCTTGCTGAGTTCCGCTTTTCGTCCCTGGGCCGGATCGATAGCGGTGAATATCAGTTGATTGTCACCGGACTCGGCCAGGACGCAGGTGCTGCTTGGGTGCGAGGTGCAGCGGAAGCTGGGGAAGCCATTGGCGGTGTTCGTGGGATCGTAGCCGCCGTATACGTTGCCTGGATGTCCTTTGATGTCGGTAAGGGACTCCGCAGGTCCGCCGGCAGCCGGAACGCGCATGAGCTTGCCCGAGGCGGGAGGCATACCGTCTGCCGTTTTGGCCCATTGCATGTACAGAATCCATTTGCCATCGGGGCTGAGCTGGGGCGCCCATTCTTCTTCCGGACTACTGACTACTGCCTCGGCGTTGCGTTCTGTCACGCCCTGCTTGTAGATATCGAGATTACCGTTGCGGTCGGAGTAGAAGAACAGAGATTTGCTGTCAGCGGACCAACCGCCGGGCCAGTCGACGCGTTCGTTCAGGGTGAGACGCTGAGGCGATTTCAGCGAGCTACCGCCGTTCGATAACTCGCCGATGTAGACGTCGCTCTGCCCTCGGGTGTTGAGGAAACTGAAGCGGTTACCGTCGGCGGTGAAAACGGGGTTAATGAAGGTAAAGCCGGTCCAGTCGGTAAGCCTGCGCGGAGAGCCGTTGGGCTTGCCGGAGTCGGCATCGAAGCGAACTTGCCACAGGTTGGCATCGTACTGGTTGGGCGGCAGCTCGCGGACGCCATAGATAAGCCGGTCATTCGGCCCCATGCAGAAGTCCATGATGCGCGGATTGGATACCAGGGTGACCGGATCTGTGCCCTGCAGGTTGCGGCTTTCCAGGCTGAGCGAGAGCGCGCCGTTCGTGATGCGGAACTTAGCCAGCGCGATGCGCTTGCCGCTGGGAAACCATGTGGGATTGTAGAAGCGGAAGCCGTCTACCTCTTTAAGGTAGAGCTTGGCTTGCCCGCCATCGGCGCTCATCAGCCAGATGTTCTTGTCGACGGAATCGCGAAAGACGATTTGCGATCCATCGGGAGAGAGCGAGGCATCATGGGCGTCGTCGCGAAGTTTCTTGAGGGTGGCGCCGATGACGGAGATGATCCACGTGCCTTGCTTTTCCTGCGCGACCGGGCCGCTGACCAGCAACTTGGTCCCATCCTGGGACCATTCGATGCGCGCTCAACGAAAGCAGAAAGATTCGGGGATGGGGAGCGACTGCGTCTCACCCGAGCTGATGAGGCGGAGGTGGAGGCCTTCAAGATCGGCGTAAAGAAGGTACTTTCCGTCGGGAGAAATGGATGTGACACTGACCGGGTTTTCTGTGGAATTGGCGGTGAGTTGCTGTGGTTTCAGCTCAGCTTGGGAGTACGGCTGGGAAGAGGCGAACCAGCCGACGAAGTAGCCAAAAGCCAGTACGGCTACCAGTACCGCAGAGGCGACCGCGCCAAACAAGATGGGTAGATTGAGCGATTTTGGAGGTTGTTCTACCGGAATCGACCCGGAAGGATTCACTAGCGAACTAGCGCCGGAAGGATTGGATCCGGAAACGGCTGCGATCTTCGTCGAATGAGAGTCACGCTTAAAGCGTTGCAGGTCGGCGCGCAGGTCGGAAGCGGTTTGGTAACGGAGCGTTCGGTCCTTTTCCAGACACTTCTCAATTACGGCTTCCAATTGCACGGGAAGGGCGGGGTTGATGCGGACCGCTGAAGTCGGAGGCCGATTCAGTATGGCGTCGAAGATCGTGGCCGACGTGCTGCCCGTGAAGGGTTGCCGGCCGGTGGCCATTTCGTAAAGAACGGTGCCGAAAGAGAACAGGTCGGTGCGCGCGTCGAGGTCTTCTCCGCGTGCCTGCTCCGGGGACATGTACGCAACCGTGCCCAAGGCGCTGCCTGGGCTGGTGAGATTCGCTTCGTTCACCGTCATGGTGGGCGCCCCAGCATCGTTCTTATCAGGCATCTGACCGGGCGCGACTTTGGCCAAGCCAAAGTCCAAAATCTTCGCTTGGCCGCGCTTGGTAAGGAATAGATTGGCTGGCTTGATGTCGCGATGGACAATGCCGGCGGCGTGGGCTACGTCCAGAGCGTCCGCGACTTGCACGCCAAAATCCACGAAAAGTTCAGGGGAAATGGGCTTACCCTCAATGCGGTGCTTGAGGGTCGCACCTTCCAGGCACTCCATGACGATGTAGAGGCGCTTCTCGTGCTCGCCGATGTCGTAGATAGTGCAGATATTCGGGTGATTGAGCGCTGAAGCCGCCCGGGCTTCCCGCTGGAAACGCTCACGAGCCTGGGGGTCTTGGGCTAAGTCTTCCGGGAGGAACTTAAGGGCCACGCGGCGACCGAGGCGCTGGTCTTCCGCCTCGTAGACCACGCCCATTCCTCCGCCACCCAACTTTTCCAGGATGCGGTAATGGGAGATGATCTCGCCAATCATTAGGCCTTATGTTAGGGGGTAGTGAAAAGCAAGTCAATTTCGTCCACAAAATATGGGGTTGGCCAGCTCCTGTACCGCTCCCCAACTTCTTGCTAGAATAGCTGGTTCAAAGCCTGCCTACGGAGAGACTGATGGCGTACGTGATAGCGGAACCCTGCATTGGCACCAAAGACTCGGCTTGCGTCGATGCCTGCCCCGTCGATTGCATTCACCCCAAGAAGGACGCGCCCCAGCACGCCGAGAACGACATGCTGTATATCGACCCGGTCGAGTGCATCGATTGCGGCGCGTGCGTGCCGGTTTGTCCCGTCTCGGCGATTTTTGCCCTCGACGATCTGCCGGAAAAGTGGAAAGACTACGCCGAAAAGAACGCGAAATATTTCGGACGGTGACGGCTGTCGCCTGATTTCGGAGCGCATGTCCTTTTCTAGTTTCCGTGGGCGTGCGCTCTTTGTGTTTTCAGACCGGGTGCTTTTCGACCGCATAATCTTGTTGTGAACCATGGCGCTCAAAGAGTCGGAAGCGATTGTGTTGCGCACCTATCCGATGCGCGAGGCCGACCTTCTGGTTACGCTCTTTACGCGGATGGAGGGGAAAGTTCGCGGTGTGGCGCGGTCGGCTATGAGGTCGCGGCGCAGGTTTGGCGGGGCGCTGGAGCCTTTAACGGTTGTGCGGGCGGCGTATGAAGACCGCGAACGTCAGGAACTGACCCGGCTGGATTCCTGCGAGGTGATTGACTCGCCGCTGACGAACGACGTGAGCTACCCGCGGTTGATTGCGCTGGGACATGTGGCGGAGTTGTTGGATGAATTGCTGCCGGATCGCGAGGCGAACGATGCGCTGTTCCGGCTTACGATTTCCGTGCTGGAGGTTATGCGCGGAAACGATATTTGGATGCCGCTGACGTACTTTGAGCTGTGGCTGACGCGGCTGACGGGATTTTTGCCGGAGCTTTCGGCGTGTGGGGAGTGTGGCCTGGATTTGGAAGGGGAACGCGCCTTCTACCACGCTCTGGCGGATGGGTTGATGTGCTCCGAGCATAAGCGGTTGGCCTCTTCGGAGCTTTCCACGGAATCCCGGCGCTGGGCGGCGAAGATGTTTCGCACGCCGGTAGCGGTGCTGGTTGGGCAAGCGTGGCCGAAAGCGGCGGGACAGGATTTGCGAAAGTTTTTGATGCAGATTGTGCAGCGGCACTTGGATAAGAAGCTGGTAACGTTGCCGATGCTAGCGAAATTAGCGTAGAAACTTGATGACAACGAACAACAAACCGCCGACATTCCAGGAAATCATTCTTCGCCTGCAATCGTTTTGGGCGGCGCGCGGATGCGTCCTGCAACAGCCCTACGACGTGGAAGTGGGCGCGGGTACGATGGCGCCGGAAACGTTTTTGCGAGTGTTGGGCCCGAAACCCTACAAAGTTGCGTATGTGCAGCCTTCGCGGCGTCCCGCGGATGGGCGTTATGGCGAGAATCCGAACCGCCTCTTCAAGCATATGCAGTTGCAAGTGATCCTGAAGCCGCCGCCGGAGCGCGTGCAGGAAATTTATCTGGAGTCGCTGGGTGTACTCGGCATCGACCTTCGCAAACATGATCTGAAGTTTGAGGAAGATAACTGGGAATCGCCGACGCTGGGAGCCTGGGGCATTGGCTGGCAAGTGATGCTGGATGGCTTGGAGATTACGCAGTTCACGTATTTTCAGCAGTGTGGAGGCGTGGATCTGGACCCGATGTGTGCGGAGCTTACCTATGGGCTGGAGCGTATCGGCGCTTTTTTGCAGGACGTGGACAGCATCTACGACA
>JAYTQD010000313.1:0-1413 GCA_043746935.1 Acidobacteriaceae bacterium
GTGTTCTGGGGCCGATACATTGAACCATTCTTGGAGCACGCTGCATCAGCGACCATAGAATATGTAATCGGAATGTGCTCCGAAACCCACTCAAAGCTAGAACCGGCACTCGTCGATACGTATAAATTGCTAACTGCCGGTGTTCGCGCTGTCTACGAAGAAATGGTGGACGTCGACAGGCGTCTTCGCGGAGCCGGAGAACCCGACAAAGTTCGACCGAAAAACATTGAGCATCTGGTTCACGGCATGGAGCAGTTCATCGAGAATCGAATTTCCGCGGAAATTAAGATGCGATCGCGCAGCCCGGTTACTGCGTGGCTCCAAGCGTGGTACAAGCGCAATCAGGTTCTAGTCTGGATAATCGGAATCCTCGCTACCCTCTTGAGCGCTATTTCCCCATGGCTGTAGCGACGCCTAACCAGCCAATGGAGCGGACGCCTCTGCGCTACGCGCGTCGGCGCCGCTCATCGGCGCGTTAGATGTCAGCGGGTTGAAAGTTGTACCAAGTTGGCTCACGGTAACCGACATTCGATTGGACATGCAGTAAGTCAGCATCGCTCCTTCGCGCGAGTTCTGTTGGCGGGTCGGCTGTCGAAGCAGGTGAAGCCAGCAAAGGACCAGCTTTGAAAGGTTTGCGCGGGTCAGACGGCGCGCGAGCAGAAGTCCGGTACTTTGCAGGGCAAGGTTCAGCGCTACAGAAGACACTATTAGAATTGGGGGCAGCCATGAAGGCTCAAAGAGAAGAAGGCGATCTCACGCTGCCATCTAACCAGCGGCTCGAAGGGACGCCTCCGTGCTGCGCACTCCGGCGCCCCTCAGCCGCGCGTTAGGTCTCATTGAATCGTCCGCCTTAATGAATCCAAAGCTCGCAAATGTATTTTTTCTAGCCGTCGCGATTGCATGTGTGGCAAATGGAATCGTGCCGTTACTAACGGGGCAGCACATAGTGCTCGATGACGGAATACGTCTTGTGTCGGAGCCGAACGGTAAGGACGCATGGATCGGTTGGTTATTTCTGTCCCTTGCGCTCCCAATTGGATCAATCCCTGCACTCGAACGACGTGGAATCGCTCAGTACGGTGCCTACTGGACTATGCCTATAGAGAGCCGTGCTCGCCTAGACTTTATACTCGGAACGCTGTCCCTTCCCGCCGCAGCCATGGTGTCGGTGGTACCAATTCAAGAGGGATGTGCCTCGGGACTGAATTGTCGTACTTTCGCATTAGCAGGCGCCTTGTTCGCAGGGCACTATTTCTATAGTGCATATATTCTTATTAAATGGTGGCGCAGAAAGAAGAACGGTCCGGAGCAATGAGACCTCACCAGCCAATGAAGCGGACGCCTTCGTGCTGCGCACTTCGGCGCCGCTCATCGGCACGTTAGGCGTCAGATACAAAAGCGTTTTGTGGATTT
>JAYTQD010000314.1:0-10374 GCA_043746935.1 Acidobacteriaceae bacterium
ACCGGCGGCGGTGTGGGGTTCAGCAGGATTGCTAGAAGGGATAACCAACGCAGGGTACCTGCCGACAGCCGAACGGCTGGAGTGGAGATGCCACGCTCTTCCAGCCTGAATCCGACGAGAGCCTCCGCTACGACGATGTCTACGTCCTCAGCGTCCCGATAAAACTCCTTGAGATAGCGGAGAAGCTGCGCCTTCACCGGCGGGTTTACTTTCATTCGATTGATCATCAACGCCAAATTTGACGCGTCCCGTTCGAGATGTTGGAGCTGCTGATCGGGTACGCGCCATCGCCTTACTTTTGAATCGGCACCGAACTCCCAATCGCGATAAATCATAAATTCGCTAAATTTCTGGCCCAAATATGTGATTTCGGGGTACTGATCCGGGTCTTTTCTTCGCGAGAGAATCGATTGCCTTAGATTGACATCATCCGCCTTCAATTTTCGGATTTCTCCCTTGATTCTAATCTCCGGAAAATTATCGCGATACGCAACATACAAGTAATCCGGCATGGGAGCACCAGGAGGGTTGTTGTCAATGGATTCATTCAATATCTCAACTGTGTTTCCGCCCGTTGTAAACACGATACGGTACTGATGCGGCTGGTTACCGGGCTTTTCGGGTTCCACTAGGATCTCAACCGAAGCCTTAGACATGCCAGACATGGCGACCTTGCCAGCACCCTTCCAAAGCCACTCGGTAATACCGCCGCCTTGTCGAATCGGCTCTGACAAGTCTTTGCTTGTACTCTGGAGGAACCCAAGCACTTCAATTAGGTTCGTCTTGCCGGATCCATTCGGGCCAATCAGCACGTTCAGCGCGCGGAGCTCCAATCCTGGAGACTCCGGGCCGAAGGACAGCAGGTTGTTGATGCGGATATTTCTGATAAAAGGAACTGTCATGTTTCTATTGCCTATGGAAAAAAGCTATGCCGTCGAACAAGTTTCTGCCTGACCTAATCCAAAGTCTACAAACGCCTACTCCTTGAGCTTCAACTTGCTCTTGTTGTCTTCCAGAAACTTCTTCAAATCCTCCGCAGCGCCCAGCAAACGGGTCCACTGTTCGTAGTAGAGCGTGACCGGAAACCGGCCTAGACCGTAGACGCTGACGCCGCCTTTTTCGCTGACGCGGAATTCCATGACTCCGGTGCGCTTGGAGCCTTGCTTTTCCAGTTCGGCGACTTTCGCTTTTAGTTCTTCGTAGGATGGCTCGGACATGATGATCTCCTGGTAGGAATATTTTCTCGGCTTCATCATATGGGTTGAGGGCTCTCCCGTCGAGAGCGTTCGGGGTTCGGGCGAGTTGGGTCGCAACCTCGCGGGCTATGAGTGATTTTTGGACTCGCCCAGGCGAGGACGCCGCGCATCCAGCGAATCGAGGGACGCCTGAAAACGCCTATAGATGTGCAACGGTTTTCACAAATAGCTTTGTTAGTAAAACTTAAAAGTGAAACAGTTTGGTACAAAACACACCGCAAGTGTACTTTTTTGTCGTTGCTCGGTGGACGGCTGAGAGGTCCTGTGGGCGGTCGAGCCTGTGCCTATTTGCTACAATCCGAGCAAGATGATGACCGACGCCGTATTTACCGATGTCCCCACTGCCCTGGAAGAAATTAAAGCCGGGCGGATGATGGTAGTCGTGGACGACGAAGATCGCGAAAACGAGGGTGACCTCACTCTAGCTGCGGAGAAGATCACACCCGAAGCGATCAATTTCATGGCTGTCCATGGCCGCGGGCTGGTGTGTCTGGCGATGACGGGCGAGCGCCTGGATCACCTGCGGATTGGCATGATGTCGGTGGAGAATACTTCGCAGTTTGGGACGGCGTTTTGCGAGGCGATTGACGCGCGGGAGGGTGTGACGACCGGCATTTCCGCCAACGACCGGGCGCGGACGATTCAGGTGGCAATTGATCCGGCGACGCGGCCTGTGGATTTGGCGCGGCCTGGGCACATGTTTCCTTTGCGGGCGCGCAAGGGCGGCGTCTTGGTGCGGGCGGGGCAGACGGAAGCGGCGGTTGACTTGGCGCGGCTGGCGGGTTTGATTCCGGCGGGTGTGATCTGCGAAATCATGAAAGAAGACGGGACCATGGCCAGGGTTCCGGACTTGATCGAATTCTGCCGAACACACGGTTTGAAGATGTTGACCGTCGCCGAGCTGATCCGCTACCGCTTGCGCAACGAGCGATACATCCGGCGCGTGGGCGAGACAACGATCAGCACGCGCTTTGGTGATTTCCGCTTTATCGCCTACGAGAGCGAAGTGGATGGCGGGGATTCGCACGTGGCGCTGGTGCGCGGCGATCTTTCCGGAGATGCGCCTGTTCTGGTGCGCATGCACGCGCATTGTTTAGCTGGAGACGTTTTCGGCGCGACGAGCTGCACTTGCCACGAGATGATGGAAGGCTCGATGCAGCGAATTGCCGAGGAAGGGCATGGGGCGATTATCTACCTGCATCAGACGGCGCGAAGTTTTGCCGTCGATGCACACGCGGGAAACGCCGCTGTAGGGAGCATAGCCGGAATTTCATTTCATCGCGAGGCGAGTTTACCGGCTTTGCCGGAGAATGAGCGCAAGACGCAGCGCGAGGTGGGCATTGGGGCGCAGATTTTGTCAGACTTGGGATTGCGTCGGATACGGCTATTGACGAATCATCCACGGAAGGTGGCGGCGCTGGAAGGATTCGGAATCGATATTGTGGAGCAACTGCCCGCAGCGGCACAGAAGGTCAAGATTTAAAATAGGTATTCTCTGTAACTGATTACCCTAAAAAGGCTTACGCGGCAGGATTTCGTCCTCACGCAAGAAGAACTGCGCCGAACAGAGGTCAGAGCCACAGATTACCGGCAAAATTCCGGCGATTTGTTTGCGAGTGATCAAGCCCAGCGTCCCACAGGAAGGACAGGCAAGAACCGCCCAATACGGGTCTTCTTTTTCACCGATTTCGCCGGCGTTTTCCAGCACAAACATTGTGCCCGGCTGCATTTGCTCGGGGATCCATTCGTTCATCACGGTTACTTCACCGATCATCATTCAGATCCTCCTGGACGGCTGGCAACGATTACGCTAGCTTGCGCGCAATTCCAGAGCGCGGAACAGAACGCTCTGGAGCTTTGCGTGCGGCCTGCTGGGTGCGAATATTGGCTCGAATTCTGCGGACCTCGTCGCTGATGCACACAGCCAAGATCGGCTGCTGCGAATTCTTGAGGATGTCGACGATTTGGCGAGGCGAAGTTTCGAGATAGACGCGTTCGCCATCTGTCAGCAGATGATATTCGGAGGCACCGCTGACTGTTTCGGCGAGGCGTTTCCCGAAATTTTGCTGCAACAAGCGCATGACTTTGCGAACTCTTTGCAGGGAAAAGCCCTTTTTCCGCAGCTGGCAGATGACGGCCACTTCAGCAAGATCGGCTTGGGAATACATGCGACTGTGTCCCTTGCGGGCGGGAACAACAATCCCCTGCTCGTCCCACCATTGCAACTGGCGGGCGGTGATGCCGGTTAGTTGCACGACTTCGTGACTGGGAAAGCTGCTATTCATGCTTAATTTTTCGCAAGTTGCTAAAACAAAAAAGTATATGAATGTTTCAAACATTGTAGGGCTAAGTTGTTGAGAGTCAAGGATAGTTTTGTTGCGGGAGGGTTAATCAGAAGAGTTCCACTGCTCAGGAAAGAGGGCTATGAAATCAGGCGCAAATTTTGATAGAGATTGAACGAGGCCGCGCGGGCGAGGACGCCCGTGCCTCCATCGTCCCTATAAGTCTGGTTACTTTGAACCGCCGCCGACGAATTGCACAATTTCCAGACGGTCACCATCGGCCAGCGCGGTTTCCATCCATTGCGCGCGCGGGAGAAGGGCGCGGTTGTATTCAACAGCCACGCGGTCGAGCTTCAGCCCGAGCTGCTCAATGAGCGCGGCGAGTGTGAGCGGGGCTTCGTAGGAGTGGGCTTCGCCGTTAATGGTGAGTTGCATCATCCGAGAAAAGACGCCGCAAAAATTGACCTTAATTCTTGTGCAGTGAAAATTTGCGAGTGGCAGTGCGTCCGGAAAGGTTGGCCTGAACGAGAATGGAAGCCTGGGATAAGGCGGATTCGTCGAGCACAAAGTTCATCTCCGCACCACCCTGCGCATCGGTGACGGCATCGGCAAAGGCAGGTTTCTGGTCTGGCCGATCCATGCGAGAGACAAGTTTGACGCCCGCTGTGGGTGATCCAGCGTCAGTGACGAGTAGGCGCAACATCAGTTTGGAGTCTGGAAACACGTCGCTGGCGTTGACCCATTGAAGGTCGAGCTGGCGTACGGCGGCGAGGCTCTCCGCAGTTTCGTGTTTGTCGAGCACGCTTTCCAGGCGGCCTTCCTTGATGGCATCGGAAACGAGTTTGTGCTGTTCGCGGAGGAGCTGCTCGATCTGGGACTCGGCAAAACCTGGCGTCGAAGCACGGTCGCCGTAGGTGGAGGCGCGTTTTCCAATGCATCGGCCGCGCAGGAAGACCTGGGTTTGCAGCAGCGTTTCCTGCTGACGGGCTTCACTTTGAACGTGGTAGACCGTACCTTCGTGCTTAATGTCGGTGTTGAAGCCAAATATCATGAAATTTTCCCGTCTTGGGGCTGAGGTTTTTGAGTTTCATGCAAAATCCACATGCAATCCGGCTTTCGACGCTTGACACTTCCACGCTTGAAAAATAGTCTAGAGCGTTGGCTTGTGCTGCCGCGATTATAGCTACCCCTTTTATGCCCGACAATTACTTCGTCCAATACCTGCCTTTGCTGATCCACTTTCTGGTGGCGCTCGGCGTCGCGTCTGGCATGGTGATTCTATCGACGATTTTAGGCTATCGGCGTCCCAGCGCTTTCAAATCGCAGCCCTACGAATGCGGCATTACTCCGACAGGAGACACGCGAGGACGTTTTTCCGTGAAGTTCTACCTGGTCGGGATGTTGTTCATCCTCTTCGACGTGGAAGCCGTCTTTATGTATCCGTGGGCGGTGGTGCTGCGCGATTTAAAGATGTTTGGCTTCTGGGAGATGTTTGTGTACGTCGCGATTTTCCTGGTCGGCTTCTTTTATGTATGGAAGAAAGGCGTTTTGGACTGGAATGCAAAAACGTCCGCGGAACGAGGCCGAGTTTAAATGGCGCTCGCCCCCACAATCACGGATATTGAGTTGCTGAAGGATCATCCCGCGCTGGCGGCTTTGTTGGCGTGGAACCGGGCTGGGGTTGAAGCGGCAAAGTTTGACCGCGACGAAATTACGGTTTGGGTTCCGGCGAACCTGATTCGGGAAGCCTGTTCGATGCTGCGCGAGCACAAAGACTTCCCTTGCAACTTCCTGGAAGACGTTACCTGTGTGGACTGGTACCCGAGCGAGCCGCGCTTTGAGGTTGTGTATCACCTGCTGTCGATGTCGAAGAAAGAACGGGTACGACTGAAGGTGAAGCTGGGGAGTGATCAGTTAACGGTACCATCGATAACGTCGGTGTGGCCGGCGGCGAACTTTCCCGAGCGCGAAGTTTTCGATCTATTTGGGATACGTTTTGAAGGACACCCGTATTTGCGCCGGATCATGATGCCTGAGGACTGGGAAGGCCATCCGCTGCGCAAGGACTTTCCGGTGGAGGGCTACCGCTAAAATGGGCAACCTGACACTGACTCCGAATATCCCCGAGCCCGGCGAAGACCGGACCATGATCCTGAACATGGGGCCACAGCACCCCTCGACGCATGGTGTCCTGCGGCTGGTGCTCGAGATTGATGGCGAAACGGTGATTCGCGTTTTACCGGATATTGGCTACCTGCACACGGGAATCGAGAAAACCTGCGAAGCGAAGTTCTACCAGCAGGTTGTTCCGTTAACGGATCGCATCGACTATTTGTGTCCGATGTCGAACAATCTCTGCTATGTATTGGCGGCGGAAAAGCTGCTCGGGCTGGAGATTCCGCCGAAGGCTCAATGGGTTCGGGTTCTTCTCAACGAGCTGACGCGCATCAATTCACATTTAGTATGGCTGGGAACGCACGCGCTGGATATGGGCGCGATGTCGGTGTTCCTGTACTGCTTCCGCGAACGTGAAGACGTGTTGCGACTGTTCGAGATGGTGTCCGGACAGCGCATGATGACGTCGTATTTCCGGATTGGCGGGTTGGCGCTGGAGCCGCCAATCGGCTTCTTTGACCGCGTGAAGAAGTTTGCCGACCGCTTTCCTTCCAATGTCGACGAATACGAAAACCTGCTGACAAATAATCCGATCTGGAAAGGCCGCACCAAAGGCGTGGCGCGCATGACCGCCGAAGATGCGATTGCCCTGGGCGCAACTGGACCAACTCTTCGGGCAAGCGGTGTGGATTTCGATTTGCGCCGCGACATGCCGTACACCGGGTATGAGAATTTCAAGTTCAAGGTTCCAGTTTCTCAGGAAGGTGATGTGTACGCCCGGTATATGTGCCGCGTTCAGGAATTGCGCGAGTCGATTGGCATCGTAGCTCAGGCCGTGGCGGGTATGCCAGAAGGTGCGGTGAAGGCGGATGCCAGAAGGTGCGGTGAAGGCGGATGCGCCGAAGATCGTGCTGCCGGATCGCGAGCAGATGAAGACGCAGATGGAAGCGCTCATCTATCACTTTAAGATTGTTTCCGAGGGCTTCGCGGTGCCGGCTGGCGAGGTTTACCAGTCGATTGAGTCGCCCCGCGGCGAGATGGCGTATTACATCGTGAGCGATGGGACGGCGAAACCGTATCGCGTGCATATGCGCTCCCCCTCCTACTACAACCTGCAAGTGCTGCCGAAGATGATCGTCGGTCGATTGCTGGCGGATGTGGTGGCCGCGATTGGCAGTATTGATATCGTGCTGGGAGAAATTGACAGATAGATCATTTGTGATTTTGCAATTTGTAACGTTGTAATTTGTAATCGGAGGGCACTTGACCTCGGAACAGCTTCGAGCACGAACCAAAGATTTCGCTGTTCGGGTGGTTCGGCTTTACAAGGCGCTTCCGAAGACGACCGAAGGTCAGGTTTTGGGGAAGCAGTTGCTACGAAGCGGGACTTCGGTGGCCGCGAATTATCGGGCGGCGTGTCGAGGCCGATCTAGAGCAGAATGGCTTGCGAAGATCGGAATTGTGGTCGAAGAAGCGGATGAGACGGTGTTTTGGCTGGAAATGCTTTCTGACTGCGAAATTCTTCCGGAAGCGCGTTTGAAGGAGTTGAAGAACGAAGCACACGAGTTGATTGCAATTTTTACGGCAACGCAGCACACTGCAAGGAATGTAGCGTAGCTTTTTAAATTACAAAATTACTAAATTGCAAAATTTAAAAATGAAGTTTTCCCCTGAATTCGAGCAGCGCTTTGCCGAGATGCTGACGCACTATCCCAGCAAGCGCTCCGTGCTGGTGCCGACGCTACTGTATGCGCAGGATGAAGTTGGATATTTGAGTGACGAAGCCATCGCGGAAATTGCGCAACGTCTGGAGTTGAAAGAGCTGGATGTGCGGAACGTGATCAGCTACTACTCGATGCTAACGACCAAGCCGCGCGGCAAATTTAATGTCCAGATATGTACGAACATTGCCTGTATTCTGCGCGGGGCAGACGATCTGTACCAGCATTGCCAGAAAACACTGGGCATTCGACACAAACAGACGACGCCGGACGGGCAATTTTCCCTGGAAGAAGTCGAGTGTATCGGGGCGTGCAGTTGGGCACCGGCGATGCAGGTAAATTACGACTTTCACGAGAATTTGACGGCGGATAAGATTGACAAGATTCTCGACGGGTATAAAAAAGCGTGAGAGGAGCATGTTTAATCTGTAATTTGTAACTTTGTAATTTGCAGCCCGAAGGCCGGAGATCGGCCTAGTCTCTACAAAATTACGAAATTACAAATTACAAATTACAAATTACAATGGCCGATCTGGTTTCCCATCCCGACGAAGTAAAAGTAGTCTCGAAGCGCTTTGGGCAAGGCGCAGCCGACCTCGACCGCTACCTGGCGCTCGACGGGTACAAGGCTGTGCAAAAAGCTCTGGGGATGACTCCGGATGCGATCATCAACGAGATCAAGACTTCGGGCTTGCGTGGGCGCGGCGGTGCCGGTTTCCCGACGGGGATGAAATGGTCGTTCGTACCCAAGGATTCGCCGAAAGCGAAATACATTCTGTGCAACGGCGACGAAAGCGAGCCGGGAACCTGCAAAGATCGCCTGATTTTGGAACACGACCCACACTCAGTCATTGAAGGCGTTATGATCGCGGGCTTGGCCGTGAACTCGGAGAGCGGCTATATCTACATTCGCGGGGAATACCGTTACCTGACGATCATCATGCAGAAGGCGATCCGCGATGCCTATGCCAAGGGTTTTCTGGGAAAGAACATTTTTGGCAGTGGCAAGACGTTCGATGTCTACTGGCACGGCGGCGCTGGAGCCTACGAGGTAGGCGAAGAATCAGCTTTGATGGAATCGCTGGAAGGCAAGCGTGGCGTGCCTCGCATTAAGCCTCCCTTCCCGGCGGTGGTTGGACTTTGGGGATCGCCGACAGTCATCAATAACGTCGAGACACTGGCCAGCGCTCCGCACATCCTTCTCGACGGCGCCCAGAAGTTTGCGGATTATGGAACACCGAAGAACGGCGGCGTGCGGCTCTTCTGCCTGAGCGGGCATGTGAACAAACCTGGCGTCTACGAGCTGCCTTTGGGGTACAGCCTGAAGAAGATGATTTACGAAGTGGGCGGCGGTATTCCCGGCGGCAAGAAGATTAAAGCAGTAGTACCAGGTGGATCGTCGACACCGGTACTGACAGCCGATGAGATTGATATCGCGATGGATTTTGATGGTGTAGCGAAGGCTGGCTCCATGCTGGGTTCCGGCGGCGTGGTGGTGATTGACGATTCCACCTGTATGGTGCGTTTCGCGCAGTACATCATGAAGTTTTATCAGCACGAAAGTTGCGGCTGGTGCATTCCCTGCCGCGAGGGTACGGACTGGCTGAAGAAGACGCTGGACCGTTTTCACGCTGGCGGCGGTGTGAAGAAAGACATCGACAACATTCAGTATCTCTCCGAAAACATGCTGGGCCGAACATTCTGTCCTCTTGGGGATGCGGCGGCCATGCCGACAATTTCGATTGTGAAGAAGTTTCGCAAAGAATTTGAAGATCATCTGGAAGGCCGGCCTTGCCCGTATGATCCGGTTGGATCGGTGCGGCTGTTACCGGTGTTGAGCCACTAAAAGCATTTGCAATTTAGCAATTTGCAATTTGGTAATGTGAAAATTACGAAATTAGAAATTACAAATCATGCCAGACGTAAACATCACGGTGGACGGCAAGAAGGTAGCGGCTCCCGCGGGAACGCTGCTGATTGAAGCCTGCAAAACTGCGGGAATTGAAGTGCCCGCATTCTGTTACTATCCCGGCCTCTCTTTACAGGGCGCTTGCCGCATGTGCATGGTGAAAATTGAGAAGATGCCGAAGCTGCAAACGGCCTGCACCACGGTCATTAGCGAAGGGATGGCTGTAACGACCAGCGGCGCGGAAGTGGAGCAGGCGCGCAAATCCATGGTCGAGCTGCTGCTGGGCAATCACCCGCTGGACTGCCCGGTGTGCGATGCCGGTGGCGAATGCGAACTACAAGACATGACGTTCTCCTACGGGGCGGCGGAATCGAAGTACACGGAGGTCAAGAACCACAAGGAAGAGCAGCAGTGGTCTCCCGTGGTGTTCTTTGATCGTCCACGCTGCATCTTGTGCTACCGCTGTGTGCGCGTTTGCGACGAGGCCATGGACGTGGCGGCGCTGGGAATTCAAAACCGCGGCTCCGGCTCGGTGATTGCTCCCAACAAAGGCGATCATCTGGAGTGCGAAGAGTGTGGCATGTGTATCGACATTTGCCCCGTGGGCGCGCTGACCTCTGGCGCGTACCGTTACAAGACTCGCCCTTGGGAAATGACGCACACTGCGACCGCTTGCACGCATTGCGGCGATGGCTGCAAGACGACTTTGGGTGTGCGGCGCTCGGAAACTGGCATGGAGATTGTTCGTGGCGACAATCGCGACAAGAGCGGACCGAATGGGGATTTCCTGTGCGTGAAGGGCCGCTACGCTTTTGATTTTGCGAATCACACGGATCGCCTGACGCAACCTTTGGTCCGGCGCAACGGCAAGCTCGTGCCCGTGACGTGGGAAGAGGCTTTGACGGTCGCGGCACAGAAGCTGGCGGCGGCTCGTGACGAGCACGGCGGCGCGTCGATTGGCGTTATTGGATCAAACCGGACAACGAACGAAGAAAATTATCTGCTGCAAAAATTTGCTCGCCTGGCGCTCGGCACGAACAATATCGACCACGTTCGCACGGCGGACTTCGCTGCTTTCGCGGCAGCGCTGG
>JAYTQD010000315.1:0-3891 GCA_043746935.1 Acidobacteriaceae bacterium
TCCGGGGCAAAACTCCGCACGAATCCCGTGCTCTGTTCCTTGCCCAAACCATCCCTTCAATCCCGGCCCCAGGTGTTCAGTTTTGAGGGGGGCACTACACAGACGTCTGTAGTGCTAATAACGTTGAGAGGCGGATACGATATGAACACAGTGATGAGCGTATTCAGGGCAGTCAGAGATGTGGTAGGAACGGTGGGCCTGCTTTTTGCGGGGTATGTATTCCTCGCGTCTTTGAAGGATTCTTGGCGGTACATCAGGCTTAGCAGGATGTGATGACTGGACAGCGAATGGCCTTTCTCTTCTCGAACTAAAGGGCTTATGATGGCGTCCACGGAGCGACGGATGACATTTGCGGCTAAACAGAGCGACGCAATTCCCGAGATCGACATTCTCTGGATCACCGCCGGTTTGGGCTGTGATGGGGACACGATCGCCATGACCGCAGCCACGCAGCCCAGCATCGAAGATGTCGTGATGGGCCAAATTCCTTGGATTCCAAAAGTCAACCTGCACAACCCTTTCCTGGCTTTCGCCAACGGCGATGACTTCCTGAAGCCCTTCCATCAAGCCGCGGAAGGGAAGACGGGAAAATTTATTCTCGTGGTCGAAGGCTCCATCCCGAACGAACACAACAAAGAAGAAGGCTATTGGGCTTCCCTGGGCACGGACCCGAAGACCGGTCAGCCGATCACCACCTGTGAGTGGATCGATCTTCTCGCGCCCAAAGCTTGGGCTGTTATAGCGGCGGGAACCTGCTCCGCCTATGGCGGCATTCACGCGATGGAGGGCAATCCAACCGGGGCCATGGGCCTGCCCGACTACCTGGGCTGGCAATGGAAGTCCAAGGCAGAGATCCCCATCGTGTGCGTGCCGGGCTGTCCAGTGCAACCCGATAATTTCATGGAAACGCTGCTGTACTTGCTGTATATGGCATCGGGTCGCGCGCCCTTGATTCCGCTAGATGATGCGTTGCGGCCCACATGGCTTTTTGGCAACACCGTGCACGAAGGCTGTGACCGCGGGGGATTCTACGAGCAGGCCCAGTTTGGCGAGGAGTATGGATCACCGTTGTGCATCGTGAAGCTGGGATGTTGGGGTCCGGTCGTCCAGTGCAACGTGGGGAAACGCGGTTGGATGGGCGGCATTGGCGGATGCCCTAACGTAGGCGGCATCTGCATCGGATGTACCATGCCCGGATTCCCCGACAAGTTCATGCCCTTTATGAATCAGCCGCCGGGTTCTCTCTTGTCTTCTGCGGCTGTTCAAACCTACGGACGCGCCATTCACGCTCTGCGGCGCTTTACGCAGTCGTCGATGAACAAGGAACCGAGCTGGCGTCAGGCTGGCCGCCGCAAGGCGTTGCACCAATCCGGAGAAACACCGCGTGAACCTTAGCCGTGCGCAGAGTGGCGTCAGAGCGGTTTCGTCAGGGGAGCTAGGATGACATCACCATTGTGGCCGCACGCTGAGACGAATAGCGGTTCACCGGACAAGCCACCCTCCAGCACCGACTTGCAACTCGATGCCGACTTAGCCGAGGCAGTCCTGCAAGGGTTGGCTGGAATCTTTTCCGGCTCCGTTAAAGCCCCCACCGGCCCTCCTGCCCTGCCGCCGCAGGTTCCAGCCGGAACATCCTGGATCGAAGGAGATTTTCCGAATCTGGAAGCCCGATACCGCGCCTTGGTCGAGCAGATTCCAGCAGTGGTGTTCATGGCGTATCTGGATCGGGGTATCGGGGAAGCCTACGTGAGCCCGCAGATTGAAGCGTCGCTGGGGTTCACGCAGGAAGAGTGGCTGGAAGATCCCGTACGCTGGTACAGCCACATCCATCCCGACGACAAGCAGCGCTGGAGCACGGAAGCTGCGGAGATGTTCTTGACGGGCAGCTCACTGCGTTCGGCGTATCGAGTCATTTCCCGCGATGGACGGATCCTCTGGTTCCACTGCGAAGCCAAGATGGTGCGCAAGGAGGACGGCGAACCCTGGTTTATCCACGGTGTGGGCTTCGATATCACGGACCTGAAGCGCACCGAGGAGGCATTGCAGGAGGAGCGCAACGTTATTTCCGCGATTCTCGATACCGTGGGCGCTCTGGTAGTGGTGTTGGATCCGGAAGGCCGCATCATCCGCTTCAATCGCGCCTGCGAACAGATGACGGGTTACTCGTTTGAAGAAGTAGAAAAGAAATTTGTTTGGGATTTGTTTCTGCGTCGGAAAGAAGTGGAGAGCTTCCAAGCGTCGTTCCAAAAGGCACGCATCGACCAGCGGCCCTATGAATACGAAGGTTGTTGGGTAAGCCGAAATGGCCAGGAAAGAACCATCGCCTGGTCGACGACGGTCCTTCCCGGCGCAAGCGAAGCGACTTCGTACATCATTGCGTCCGGAATTGATATCACAGAGCGCAAACGAGGTGAGGCCAAGTTTCGCGGCCTGCTCGAGGCTGCCCCCGACGCGGTCGTGGTCGTCAACCGCGAGGGAATCATTGTGATCGTCAACACCCAGGTAGGGAAGTTGTTTGGCTACCGGCGGGAAGAGTTGCTCGGACAACCGCTGGAGTTATTGGTGCCGCCTCGCCTGCGCGATCAGCACCCTAAGCATCGCGAGCATTTTTTCGAGGAGCCGCGGGTTCGTCCCATGGGTGCCAATCAGGAGCTTTACGGCCTGCACAAGGACGGACACGAATTTCCCGTGGAAATCAGCTTGAGTCCTTTGGAAACCGAAGACGGGATACTCGTCTCCAGCGCGATTCGCGACATTACTGAGCGCAAACATTTGGAGAAAACGATCCTTGAAATCAGCGCCCGTGAGCAGCGGCGGATTGGGCAGGATCTCCATGACGGGTTGGGCCAGCATCTAACCGGGATCGCGTTCATGAGCAAGGTGCAAGAACAAAAGCTCATGGAGAAAAATCTACCTGAAGCCTTGGACGCGGCCAAGATCGTAAGCTTGGTCAATGAGGCCATCAACAAGACCCGGGAGCTGGCGCGCGGATTGGCCCCTGTCGTTTCCGACGCGCAAGGGTTGATGTCGGCCCTCCAGCAGTGGGCGGGGGAAGCAGAAGACCTTTTCGGGATCCGGTGTCACTTCCAGTGCTTGACTCCAGTGCTGATCCACGACGACACGGCCGCCACCCATCTTTTTTACATTGTTCGAGAGGCGGGGACCAATGCCATCAAGCACGGTTTGGCCCGTAAAATCGTGATTCGTCTCGCCGCTGATCGTCAGCAGGGAACGCTGAGCATTTCGGACGACGGTTGCGGCATTGACGATACGGCTCCGGGCAAGAAGGGTATGGGTCTGCACTTGATGCACTACCGGGCACGGATGGTTGGGGGTACCCTTGAGGTGCGGCGGGCCGCTACCGGCGTAGGGACCGTGGTGACTTGTTCGTTTCCGCTGAGCGTTTCCGAGAAACAATAAAAGAGGCCAGTGAACCATGGGCATCGCCGCCAAATCGCAAAACTCTGTCACTCCCAAGAAACGAATCCTGGTCGTCGATGACCATCCGATTGTGCGCCAGGGGCTGGCATTGATGATCAACCGGGAAGCCGATTTGCTGGTTTGCGGGGAAGCCGAGGACGCGATGGGAGCCATGCGTGTGCTGGCTTCGGCCAAACCGGATGTTCTCATTGTGGATCTTTCCTTAAATGGCCCCGATGGCATTGACCTGCTCAAAAACATTCGTACCACGCATCCGACCCTGCCGGTTCTGATTCTCTCGATGCATGATGAATTAATCTACGCCGAACGCGCCCTACGAGCGGGCGCCAACGGTTACATCATGAAGCAGGTCGCCACAGAAAAAGTGCTGTTGGCGGTGCGCCGAATTCTGAGCGGCGAAATCTACGTAAGTGACCGCGTTGCCAACCGGATGCTCAAGCGCTACATCAC
>JAYTQD010000316.1:0-10367 GCA_043746935.1 Acidobacteriaceae bacterium
CGATTGTTTTCGCCCAGTCTTCCTCCGAAGTCCCCAAGCTCCAGCACTTCGACCCGCAGCAGGCCGACCGCTCCCTCGACCCCTGTCAGGATTTCTACAAGTTCTCCTGCCAAAAGTGGCTCACCGCCAATCCCATCCCCGCCGATCAGGTCGTCTGGGGCACGGGCAGCGGCCTCAATATCTGGAACCTCAACGTCTCCCGCGAAACCATGGAGCAAGCCGCCAAAAAGTCCTCGCGCTCCCAAGTCGAGCAGCAAGTCGGCGACTACTGGTCCGCCTGCATGGATGAAAAGGGTATCGACACCGCCGCCCTTCGCGATCTCACTCCCGATTTCCACCGCATCGCCGCCATCAAGGACAAGGCTGGTCTCATCGACGAAGTTGCCCGCATACATAAATCGCTTCCTGCCGCTTGGGCTGCGGATGGCAATCAAACCGCCGCGCCCATGTTTGGTTTCGGTTCCTCGCAGGATCTCGACGACGCTTCCCTCGTCATCCTCTCCATCGACCAGGGTGGTCTAGCCCTTCCCAGCCGAGACTTTTACCTAAAAGATGACGCCAAGTCCGTCGAAATCCGTAACAAATACCTGGCCCACGTCCGCAAGATGTTTGAGCTTTCCGGCGAAGGCAAGGAAGACGCCGCCAAAAGCGCCGACATTGTTCTAATGATGGAAACCGCCCTGGCCAAGCCGCAAATGGACAACATTAGCCGTCGCGACCCCAAAAAGCTCAACAACAAGTTCTCTCTCGACCAGCTCCAGGCGCTCACCCCCAACCTCAATTGGAATCGCTACCTTGATCTTGTAGGCGCACCCGCCACGCATCACTACCTGGTCAGTTCACCGGATTTCTTCAAGGCTCTCAACCAGCTCATTGCGGAGCACCCGCTCGATCACTGGAAGACCTACCTGCGCTGGCATCTCCTCCACGAATCCGCTCCTTATCTTTCCGCTGCTATCGTCGAGGAAAACTGGGGTTTCTATGGCCACACCCTCGCCGGCGCTGAAAAAATGCAGCCCCGCTGGCGCCGTTGTGTACGCGCCGCCGACCGTGATCTCGGCGAAGTCCTCGGCCAAGCCTATGTCGCACAGGCCTTCCCGCCGGAGAGCAAGCAACGCGTCGTCAATCTCGTACACGATATCGAAGCCGCTCTCGACCAGGACATTAAATCCCTCGACTGGATGAGCTCCAAGAGCAAGGAAGAAGCCGCCAAAAAGCTGCAAGGCATCGAAGACAAAATCGGCTATCCCAATCAATGGCGAGACTACTCAACGTTGAAGATCAATAAGGAAAGCTACCTCCACAACGTCCACGCCTCCACCGCTTTCGAGTTCAAGCGTCAGCTCGATAAAGTCGGCAAGCCCGTCGACCGCGCCGAGTGGGGCATGACGCCGCCCACCATCAACGCCTATTACGACCCGCAGCTCAACACCATCAACTTTCCTGCCGGTATCCTCCAGCCGCCCTATTTCGACAAGCAATATGACGCGGCTGTGAACTACGGCGGAATCGGCGCCGTCATTGGCCATGAAATCATCCACGGCTTCGACGATGAGGGCCGCCAGTTCGACGCCACCGGCAACCTTCGCGACTGGTGGACGCCGGAAGATGGCAAAGCCTATGACGAGCGCGGCAAATGCATCTCCAACGAGTACACCGAGGAGATTCCGGAAGCTGGTCCAGGAGTGAAACAAAACGGCCTGCTTACCCAGGGGGAAGACACGGCCGACAACGGCGGCACGCGCCTCGCCATCATGGCTCTCGAAGCCGCCCTCAAGAAGGAGGGCAAGACTCTCGACGACAAAGGCGAAGATGGTTGGACCAACCGCCAGCGCTTCTTCCTCTCCTACGCCAACAGCTGGTGCGACCAAGCGCGTCCGGAAGTCCTCCGCACGCAGGTTCTCACCAATCCGCACTCTGTCCCCAAATACCGCGTCAACAACACAGTCGCCAACATGCCGGAGTTCCAACAAGCCTTCGGCTGCAAGAAAGGTACACCCATGGCCCACGAAAACGCCTGCCGCGTCTGGTAGCCGTTCTAAAACGCTAACGAACCGGGTGCCCCGTCCTTGTCGCGTACTTCAGCGACAGGGCGGGGCTTTCATCTGCGGCTCTGCTTATGTGGCGCGGGCGCTCCCGCCCGCGTGGTCTTGAGGCCCAGACCTACCCCTTTACGCAATCCTCTTTCACCTCTACACTGGTCAGTCACGCGGAGCTTAAAGTGAAACGTCTCCTAATTTTCCTAGCCCTCTCCACCACCCTGCTGGCCCAAAAGCCTCTCACCATCGAAGCCATCACCGCCGACGGCGGCCTTACCGGGCGTCCTCCCGAGGCCTTCCAGTGGAGTCCCGACAGCTCCCACCTCACCTTCGTCCAGCGCGATGACACCGGCGAGCACGGCGAACTCTGGTCCATTGATACGGCCACCGGCCAAAAGGCAGTCCTCGTCACCGAGGCCACTCTCTCCCGCCTCGCCCCGCCTCTCAGCAAAATTCAGGACGAGCGCGAAAAAGAACGCCTGTCCCGCTACGGCGTCGCTGCCTATCAGTGGGCCCCGGATTCCCAGCACATCCTCTTCGACTCCCACGGTCAGCTCTGGCTCTATCGTTTAGATAACGGAACAGCAGTCCAGTTCACCTCCAGCCCCGATCCTTCCTCCGATCCAAAATTCTCTCCCGACGGAAAATTCGTCTCCTTCGTCCGCGAGCACAGCCTTGTCATCGAAGCCGTCGATGGCCTGAAGGAAGGCGGCATGAGCATGCACAAGAAGAAAGATAAGCATGAAACCAGCGACGGCCGCGACAACATCCTTAATGGCGAGGTCGATTGGGTCTACGAAGAAGAACTCGGCGTCCGCAGCAACCAGTTCTGGTCTCCCGATAGCCGCAAGATCGTATTCCTGCAAATGGATGAAGCTCCAGTTCCCACCTACCCCATCACCGACTGGATGCCCACCCACCCGCGTGTCGAAAAAGAAAAATACCCCAAAGTTGGCGATCCCAACCCCACCGTACGCCTCGGCGTCCTCGATGCCGGCAACGGCAAGGTTAAGTGGATTACGCCCTTCAAGGAAGACGACGCGCCCGGCCTTTACCTCCCGCGTTTCGGCTGGGTCAATCCCAACGTAGTTTGGGCGCAGGTTCTCAACCGCCGCCAGGATCACATCGACCTCTACTTCATCGACGTCGATTCCAACCGCTCCCGCAAAGTCCTCAGCGAAACCAGCGATGCCTGGATCAACGTCAACGATGATTTCCGCTTTCTCAAATCCAGCCCCAACCGCTTCCTCTGGACCAGTTGGCGCGACGGCCACACCCACATCTATCTCTACAGCTTCAATGCCCAAGACCCCGCCGCAGCCGATGCCACGCTCGAACGCCAACTCACCCAGGGTGATTTCGAAGTCGTCTCCGTCAACGCGGTCGCTGAGAGTGCGAAAGACAGCGCCACGGACAACACCTCCACAGTCTTGTTCACCGCCACCAGCGATAGCGCCCGCCAGCAGCACGTCTTCGCCGTTCAACTCGATGGCTCTGGCCTTCGCCAAGTCGTCCCTGGAGCAGGCACCGAGCACGCCGAGTTCTCCGACGACGGCAAGCATTTCCTGTCCGCCGTTTCCACCGCCCTCCATCCCGCGATTCGCTCAATGTGTTCTGTCGATGGAATGTGTAAAAAATTCTGGGAACCCCGCAGCCTTGCTGACTACGCCCTAACCACACCCAAGTACCTCGACTTCAAAGCCGAAGACGGCACCCCCCTGCACGGCTGGCTCATGCTCCCCGCCAACTCCACCGGGAAAGTTCCCCTCGTCGTCAACGTCTACGGCGGCCCCGCCGGACAAACCGCCGCCGACGCCTGGGAAGGTTTCATCGGCCTCTTCCACCAATACTTGGTCCAGCACGGCTTCGCCGTTTTCACCCTCGATAATCGTGGCACGCCCAACCGCGACAAAAAATTCCTCGCCGCCCTCAAAGGCCAATTCGGCGCCATCGAACTCCGCGACCAACTCGGCGCGCTCAACGAACTCCTCACCCAATATCCCCAACTCGACAAAGACCGCATGGCCATCTGGGGATGGAGCAACGGCGGCTCCATGACCCTCTACGCCATGACCCACTCCGAAGTCTTCCGCGCCGGAATCTCCGTCGCCCCCGTCACCGACCAGCGCAACTACGACACCATTTACACCGAGCGCTACCTCGGCCTTCTCCCCGATGCCGCCAAAGCTTACGACGATACCTCCGAACCCAAAGCTGCCGCCAACCTCCACGGTTCCCTGCTCCTCGTCCACGGCACCAGCGACGACAATGTCCATTTTCAGAACACCATCCAAATGATCGACGCCCTAGTTAAAGCCGGAAAGCAATTCAGCCTAATGCTCTACCCCAACAAAACCCACGGCATCTCAGGCCCCGCCGCCCAGTCCCACCTTCTCCACGCCATGGAAAACCACCTAACCAGCGAACTGATACCACCGAAATAATCACGCGGGTAGTTCTGAATTGGGGTGCCCCGTCCTTGTCCGCGCACTTTGCGGACAGGGCGGGGCTTTACCAAGCTAAAATCTCCCCATGCCCCACACTCTCGGCAACTTCGACCTCTCCATCATCTCCGACGGCACCTACTACCTCGACGGCGGCGCTTTCTTCGGCGTAGTCCCCAAAGTCCTCTGGGAACGCCGCGTCACTCCTGACGAAAAAAACCGCATCACCACCGGCCTCAATTCCCTGCTCATTCGCACCGGCGACAAAAACGTCCTCATCGAAACCGGCATGGGCAATAAACTCAACGAAAAGCAAACCAAAATTCACGGCAACCATCCCGAGCTTCTAGACAACCTCCACAAAGCTGGCCTTGCCCCAGAAGATATCGATATCGTCATCAACTCCCACCTCCACTTCGACCACTGCGGCTGGAACACCATCCGCCTCAACAACGAAATCGGCCCTACATTTCCAAAAGCGAAATACTACGCCCAAGCCGGAGAATACGAACACGGCCAACTCCAGCTCGACCGCGACCGCGTCAGCTACCTCGACGACAACTACGGCCCACTCATCCGTTCTGGCCAAATGACGCTCCTCCGCGGCGACGCGGAAATCCTTCCCGGCATCCGCACCCGCATCTACCCCGGCCACACCGCCAACATGCAAGCCATCCTCATCGAGAGCCAAGGCAAAACCGCCTGCTTCACCGGAGACCTTGTCCCCACCACCGCCCACCTCGACCCCACCTGGGTCATGGCCTTCGACCTCTATCCTCTCGAAACCATCGAAAACCGCAAACGCCTCTACGCCGAAGCCATCCCCAACGACTGGCTCCTAATTTTCACGCACGACCACAAAACTCCGTGGGCGTATGTTCGTAAAAACGACGAAGGCAAACTCACCGCGGTAGCTCTTTAAGCTGGTGTGGCGCGGGCGCCCCCGCCCGCGTGGTCTTGTTTTGTGTGTTCCATTTGTAAGATTGTCATCCCGACCAGCAGGAGAGCCTGCCCTGAGCTAGCCGAAGGGGATCTGCTATTGTTCTCGGTCTTCGCCTGTGTTAGCGCGCAATCGTGGAATCTTTCAATTTTGCAAGCGCCGCTTGCAAAATTGAGCAGTTCAAGTTCCGGGTGCCCCGTCCTAGTCGCGGTTCTTCTTTTGCGACAGGGCGAGCTTTTGGGCGGCGCAGCGCTTCAGCGCTGCGATAAAGGTTCGGTATAAGGTTCGGCTTTAGCCACCGAGGTAAAGTTGAGGTTTCGTATCAGGGCATGTCTTCAGGAACCTGTCCTGAGCGCAGCCGAAGGATGCCGCAATATCGCAAGAAAAGCACGCCTTCAGACGCTGCAAGTTCGTGTGGGGCGGACACTCTTGTCCGCTGCTCTTGGAGGGTACAAAGCAGAGGATTTGTAGACGAACGAATCAATACAAAGCAACAGCGGCGGACAAGAGTGTCCGCCCCACACAATCACAGAAAAGCTCCAAAAACTTTGTCATCCCGACCGGAGTGGAAGGATCTGCTCTTATCGTTTGGGCGTCAATGCTTCGAAGTTAAGATCTGACTCTAGCTCAACAGCGCCGCAACCAGTTTGTCGATTTCTTCCAGTTCGGACTTCAAATGCTCCCGCATGAACCGCCGCTGACGGGCAATCGTGGAATCTACTGGAAATTCTCCCGACTGGATCGCCTTCACCGCTTCCTCTCGAGCGGTTGCACCGAGTTCGGAAATTCTCCGGTGCTTGGGCTTTTCTTGGTCGAAAGTCGGAATAGGAAGCTCCAGCAGTTTCTTATGGACGTGACGCTCGCCGAGCAAACCCGCTGATTGAAATGGCTTGATGGCCGCATTCACGGTCTCAGAGTTTAGGATCGCGCTGAGGTAGTGCGCTTCCTGCGGGCTGCTGAAAGCTGCCCAGTAGAGTGTGTGGTCCACTACAAAGCGCGGATGCTGGCCGCGGTCGAAATAAGTCGCCGAGATATTGGTACCCGCTGCGTTGTAGAGAACAAGATGACGCTGACGCAGGTTCTGGGCCTCAAGCTTGCCCGAGTAGTCGAGCCATTCATACGCGGTCTGCTTCCCTGATTTCTCTCCGCGTCGATTTGCCCACATTTTCTCCACGTTCTTCATCCACTTTCCAAACTCGCGGTAGCCCTCCCGCGTCATCTTGTCGGCGGTAATCATTGTCAGCACTCCGTTGGCTTCAATTACTGGGAGCAGGACGTTAACTGGGTTCAAGTGGGCGTAAGGGAGCACGTGCCGCGAAACTGCGCTCTGGTAGATGAACCTGCCTTCGACCAAGCCTTTCAAGTGAATGTCGTCGTAGGGCTTCTTGGCTTCGACAGCTTGCTCGGGATCAGTTTCCACCCAGTACTGGGTTGCCGGGTCAGCCGTCCCTTCGAGTCCATCGACTCGTACGAAATAAAAACTCCGCGGCACAATGGTGGCTCCCTGCTTGAAAACCGCCTGATACTTGCTAGGCTTCGAGGGAGACGGCGCTCCGGGTCCCGTGGACAATGCGGCTCGCGTCCCGAGATAAATCACGCGGCCCTCTTTTTCCTCGACGGTGAGGCGAGCCTTCGCTGCATCCCAGTTCACATCGCGTCCCGGCAGCTTTCCGCTCCACTCCAACACCGGAAGCTTGTCCTTTACACTGCCGCAAAGTGGATCTCTCTTTGCGAACAACACGCAAGCGGGCACGTTGAATAGTGGCGTTACCTCCCACAAATCCCAGTACCCCGTAAGCTTGAGCTTGGTTTCCGTCGAATATTTCCGAAGTATGAGGTTTTGGTGTTGGTCTGCGCTAAGCACCCCGCGCGGCATCACGAATCCGAGGCGGCCGCCCTGGTTCGCGAACGTGGCCATGGAGTGGGCCAGGAATACGGTTGCCAGCTCCATTTGCGTGAATAGCTTTTGCGACTTCGGCGCGATTTTGTATTTATCAACGGCGCGTCGTTTAATTTCGTCCTGATAATCCAGGTCAGAGATGTACCGGTAGGAGAGCCAGGGCGGATTGCCGAGTATGAAGTCAAATTGCCCTTTCAGCATCGCTGGACGGTAGCTATTGCGGATGATGAAAGACCAAATTGAGTTCTTCTTCTCGCGTATCAGCTCGGCTAGGCCTTCGGTGAATTGCCAAAGCGCGTCCAAGATTTTCTCGTACTCAAGTAGCTTCGCGAGGTCGGGTACGACTTGTGCGAGGTGCTTCGCCATTGTGGCGCGCGTATCCTTGCCCGTCTTCGCATGGTCCGCGGCAGTCGAGCTACATGCCGCGATCGCATCGTCGAAGAGCTCCGGCGAATGGATCAGCATGTCGGGGATCACTACTTTCCGCTTGTCTCTCTTGCCGCCGTATTCGATCTCTACGCCGCTCAGTTTCGCAAAGAGATCCTGCTCGACTTCCCGGGGCAGGAACAGCGAATCCGCCAGAAAGATGGGAATCTGAATCGGTTTCCGCGCTTGGTTGATGAGCTTGCCCAGGGCTAGAACGTACGTGGCCCGCGCGATGGTCACGGCAACGGGGTGGATATCAATGCCTTGGACGCTACTGAGTATTGACCGGAGACGCTCGTTGTCCGTCCCGTCCGGATTGTGAGCAAGAAAGTGTGTCACCGCCGCGCGAAGGAAGCTGCCCGATCCGCAGCTCGGGTCGAGAACGGTCTTGTAGCCGTGCTTGGGCAAGAGTTCTTTGACGATGCGTTCGCACAGCCAGTCCGGTGTGTAGTATTCCCCCAGATCATGGCGATCTTTCGGGTCGATTAGCTGTTGGTAGACGCCTTTGAGTACGTCTTCGCGGACCCGTGAGAGATCGTATTCAGTTATATGAGATAGGATCAGCTCCCAGGCAGGGGCTAGGATTTTCTCTGCTTCTTCGCTCCGGATCCAGTGAAAAAAGTCGTCATCAACAAGGTTCGCGAGCCTTTTCGATTGGAAGTACCGACCAGAGAATACGTCTCTAGCAACTTGGCGGAGATCATCGCTCCCCTTGCCTTGAGAAAGAGCGGCCCAGATCAACAGCCGCGCAATGCTGGCCAGGTACGTGTGGCGGAGAAACAGGTTCTCAAGCTCCGAAATCTCGCTTGCGGTTTCGGGGTCCCGCGTAGCCGTTGTGTCTTCCGTCAACCTGCCGTACGTGACGGTCAGGTACCGCTGCCACGTATCGAACGCTAGCCTTGCTTCGGAGCCGCTGTTAACCTTGGCCCATGCCCGTTTCAGGTCCGCCATGCCCCCGCGATAGAGCGGGCTCCATGTACCGAAATCGAGCTGGAACCGTTCGGCGGTTGGGTCGATCTGCTGTGGTCGGAATAGGAAACTCGTAAGCCAAAGCCAGAAATCGCCGAGTGATTCCTCGGCTACTTTGAAGTCTCGTAATTCATCGAGCGTGACTGTTTCTGATGTAGGCTTTTCGCCTGCGGCTAAGACAGGACGGTAGATCTTCCAGTTGATGCCATCCGAAGCGATCGCCAACATGGACCGGGGAGTTTCATCTCCTTGCCATGTGCCTGCTACATACTCGCAGAGCTGCCGCTTTGCTTCTTCAAGCGTGGCGGATAGCGACTTCTCAAACTCGATGATCGCGTTGCCGAAGTATGCGTCAGCCCGTCCCCTTTTTTCGCCGGAGGGTTGCTGAATGCGGATGAGCTTTTCCACCCCGCTGGAGAAGTCCGTGACTGCGTTCGTGCCTGGAAACAGTTCGGCGATCAAAGCTCCGAACCGGGATCGTTTCGCAGCCTCGTTGGGAAGCGACTTCACTTCGCGGACATAGTTCCGCAGAGTTTCTTTGACCTTCGGTTCTAAAGTCTCTGACATTTGAGGATTGGGTCAAGGTAACACAATAAGGGGCGGTCCGGTCTTATCGGCGTCCTCCGCGAACTCCATGACGAACTCGACCGTGCCGTCTTCGACGCCTACGGACTGCCCATGATCTCACTACGGAACAAACCCTCGAACGCGTCGTAGCCCTCTCGCCAGCAAACCCCGCATCCAGGAAATCCTCGAAACCCTAACCGCCCTAGGCCAAACCCGCCACTCCGAAGGGCGCTACTCTCTGTAAACCCAAAGGGCTGATCCGCAAAGTGCGGAGCCTCAGGTCGGGGGATCGCACGAGCCTGTCTCCTCGCATCGCTCCTCGCCACCACCCCTCGCCACCGCCCCTCGCCACCACCACCCCTCGCCACCACCACCCCTCGCCACCACCCGACACGGTAGCACCGGGCTTCAGCCCGGTGGCACAAGCCTAAAAATCAAGGGCTTTAGCCCCCGAGGTAAGGGGGAGGATCTTGCTGGCCTGCGAAAGAAGCCGTTGGCAGTCATCCAAAACAAAGCCATTTCCCGCCGAGCTATACGGATACAGCTCCGGCGCGTCGCATAATTGCGCCCGCATGGGATTCATGTGAATGTATTTCCGGAATTCGGAATACTCCTCCCAGTCTCGCCCAGCCAGCAAACCCCGCATCCAGGAAATCCTCGAAACCCTAACCGCCCTCGGCCAAACCCGCCACTCCGAAGGGCGATACTCGTTGTAAGAAACTTAGGGCTGATCCCCTAAGTGCCGCACCATGGTCAGGGTGTCCTCAACCTTTACCTCAGTTCCCTTTCCTGTCCTTCCCCGCGCGACCTGTTATCGTAGTTTGTTGCCGATCCGTCGATCTGGAGTTGAGTCGCGTGGCCCAGCATCGTACTGCCAAGAACCTCCTCACAACACCGAAGGGCTACCTCAAGCTTCTGCAAAGCTTGAAAGCGCGCATTCAAGGTGCTCAGTTCCAAGCTGCCGTCGCAGTCAATCGCGAACTCATTCTCCTCTACTGGCAGATTGGCGCAGACATTCTCTCTCGCCAGACAAATGAGGGCTGGGGCACAAAAATCGTAGATCGGCTCGCGGCCGACCTGCA
>JAYTQD010000317.1:0-1406 GCA_043746935.1 Acidobacteriaceae bacterium
GCCCCGTTCCGCTATCGACGCCAGCGCCACACCACTCTGATGCTCCGCGTGCAACGCTCTTTTTTAGACCGTATCCTTTGGCCGGAATACATTGAACTGCGGGACGCCCTCGACGAATACCTGGCCGCCGCCACTGATCGCATCATCCGCGAGGAGGTTTTCAACGACGCTCGCGAAGCGCCGGAACAGCCCGATTGACGCGCACTCACGGTGCAGTCGAAAAGAATATTGTCACCGTCCCCTACACTGTCAAATTCAATACCCCCATTGGCAGCGTCACCATTCCCGATAACATCCTCAGCCCGCAAGGCTCCTTCAACCAGAAAAATAATCCACTGGTGGCATTCAAAGCGGACAAACTAATCAAGCCACATGAATTTCAGCCCGCAGCTAACACCAACGGAAGCGCTACTTATAGTGCGTCCACATGCGTAACACTTTCACGACGCGCTGATCTTCGTATACCTGATAAACGAGCCGATGTTGGATGTTTAGCCGGCGAGAGTAGGCACCCGCCAGATCGCCCACCAGTTTCTCGAAAGCCGGCGGCTTCTGAAACGGGTCTGTAGCCAGCACTCCCAGCAACGTTTCCGCCTTCGGCCTTAGCCCGGATAAAGAAAGCTTCTTCGCGTCCTTTTGTGCCTGCTTGGTAAAGACAATCCGCCAGCCGCTCACCAACCCGGTTCCGGATCACACTCATCGACGGAAACCGCCATCCCCTCCCGAATCGACTCCCGCATGTCCGGTACGGACAACAGATGCAGCGTCTCCTGAATGGCGTGCCAGTCATCTTCCCCAATCAAGACCGCGTTCGAACGCGGACCAGTAATTAGAAGAGGCTCATGACCAGCGGATGTCTCATCCAGCAGCCGATAGAGTCTAGTTCTTGCCTCGCTCGCTTTCAATGAGTTCATTACCAGATCGTACGCGTTTTCGTACGTTCTTGCAAGTGCCTCTTACCAGATTGCCAGCGCATAATGCCCAAGGATCCGGTGGTCCGCGCTCACCAGATTGCTCCGCGACGCTGCCGCCTGCGCCACAATCAGCCGGTCAAAAACATCTTCCGTCCAACCCACCCCTCGCGCCTCGCGAACCACCAGGGGAAAGGGTAAATCGCAAACGGACAGCCCTATCCTGGCCCGCAGGTCGTCAAGGATCGCATCGGGTTCCGCCGTTCGCGACCGGCGATGCAAATATTCCAGTTCCAACTCGACGGCTGGAGAGATGAGCAATGAACTGGCCCGGTCAATCTCCCGCGACGCCTCCCGGCTAATGCGCTTAGTGCTGCCTTCATACAGCCACATCACGACGTGGGTATCGAGATAAGTCACCCGCCCAAGAGTTCCTGATGCTCGGCTTCCCACTCGTCCTGAGCTTTTTTGTCCCAGCCGGAATCGGAAGGCTGC
>JAYTQD010000318.1:0-1406 GCA_043746935.1 Acidobacteriaceae bacterium
GAAGTTCCTCGGCATCACGGCGTGGTAGCGTGCGAAGGCTCGATGTTCAAAAGCAAATTTGCCAACGCCCTGACGACCATGATGATCGGATCTCTCGGAATTGCTTCCGCGCAAAATAAACTTTCCATTGGCTATGGCGCGGAGGCGGGTCACATGGACCCGCTGGTGGCGAAGATGTGCGGACGTTTCTGCCGGGACTCGCTGGTTATCACTCGCAACGAAGAGTCGCGAACGCTGCTGCGAGAGCTAGGTGTGCCTACTGAGCTGGGGACAGACACGGCATGGACGTTCGAGCCTCTGCCCCCCGCATACGGCAATCAGGAATTGCGTAAGGCTGGTTGGGATGGTGTCACGCCGGTGCTGATCGTATGCCCGATCAATCCATTTTGGTGGCCTGTCAAAGCGTCCCTGGGGAAGTACGTGGCTCGGAACGTAACGGGTGCCTATAAAGACAGTCAGTACCGGACGGTATATTTCCATACCTCTGGAGCGAAGGTAGACGCGGCGTACACACGGTATCTGACTGCGATCGCGCGCGCCGTCGATACGTTTCGAAAAAGCAATAAAGTGTTTGTGACGATGGTAGCCACGGAGCGGCTTGACGCCGATGCGTGCCACCGGATTTCGGACCAGTTGGGCGGCGTGCCGGTGCTGACCTCCGATGACTACGATATGTATCAACTGGTCAGCATTCTGCGCGCCTGCCACATGATGGTGTCGTCGCGATTCCACGGCATCGTGACCTCCATGCCCGGGCTGGTTCCGTCGGCTGGGATCACCATGGACGAGCGTATTCGCAATTTAATGAACGAGCGCGGTCACCAAGATTTGTTCCTCACTGTGGATGATCCGAATTTAGAACATAAACTGCTGATCATTCTGAACAAGCTACGGCAAGATGGCGAAAGAATTGCAGACGGTATTGGACGTACGGTGGTGAAGAATTTGAAGACGATGGCGCGCATGGGAGTGTATTTCGAGGAAGAAGTGCAGCGCCGCTACCCGGATTTCCCCGTGCGCAGTGGAACCTATACCTGGGAGGAGTATCTGCCTCCGCTCAGCGCGACGTTGCGACAGTTGGTCGAGGCCTACGGATGAGTGTTTCCAAGGCTGCAAGTCCCGAGAATTGCCTGCAAGCGATTTTTGCGCGCCTGGAAGTGTGCTGCTCGACCGCTATTTTGGAAGAATGCCAGGAGAACGGCACAGTTACGGTTACGGGCGGGGAATTGCTGGCGATGGTGAACTCCGCGCGGGAGCACATCCGCAGCATCGGTGTACAGCGCGGAGACCGATGCGGGTTGCTAGCGGAGAATGGAATTCGCTGGGTAGCAGCGAACTTGGCCATTCTAGCCGAGGGATTGATCTGCGTACCGCTCTACGCGCGGCAAGCGCCCACGGAGCTTGCC
>JAYTQD010000319.1:0-1405 GCA_043746935.1 Acidobacteriaceae bacterium
TGGGCGATGCCCTCGACGCATCGACGTATGCTGCGAGCGTCCACGGGTGTACCACTTTCGTTCACCTTATCGGTGTCGCGCATCCTAGCCCCGCGAAGGCAGGCTTTGGTGAGGGCGGTGGAGTCTCCCGCTCAAGGAATTCGCATCGTGGAAGTTCCGGCGATCCGCAACCAAAGTAACCACGACTAGTGCCGCGAACACAGGGTTCTTGCTACGTGGGCAGGCGAGGGCGCCTGCCCCTACGTGGGTATTGCCCGAGTAAACACACAGTAAGCCAATCCGGAATGTCCAAGGGTAACCTCGAATTACGAAAGCGCATGCACGCGGGGCATCTACTCAGAAGATGGCCTGCAATGAGATCGTGGTACTACCCCCGCTGTGCTACTCGGGGGCAGGTACGCATGAGCGAAGAATACATGGACGAGATTAACGTGCGAATTCTACGGGTAACGGAAGACCTGCGCGCCATCCAGCAGGAGTTGAACTGCGCCGCGATGCAGGCTCCCAGCAATCCCGAGCTCATGGAAACTTTGAGTGGCATTTCGGAAACGGAATCTTTGCAGGTGTTGCAGTCGGCGATCGATCAGATGCGCCATTTTCTCTGGTTCTACGGGCAGATCCTGACGGGAGAACCCGCCGTGAGTGAACATCTTCGCGAACGATCACGGCAAAGCCGACCCGCTCCACTGCAAGAGCACAGCGCTTCAGAAAAAACAGCCTGGCCGTCGGAGACGACGCTGATCCGGATGCTGGCGGATGGACGGGATCGCAAGCCGAATTAAATCAACCCTTACCTCGGGGGCTGAAGCCCAGTTTTCTTTGCGCTTAACGCTGGCCTGAAGGCCAGCTCTACCGTGTCAGCAAGAGTCCAGGGCGAACGTCGCCGGACAAACTTCCATCTGACTTCTATTCACATCCGGAAGTGTTGTTGTTTTGGGCGTTGCGTTGACGTTCCGGTGCTGTTGGGAAGCAACAGCATGTGCAGAGAGGAGTGTCCGCCCTACAGGACCCTTGGGGCGCCGCGAACATCTTGTCGAAGTTGGCAAGCGCATCCGGCTCAAAGAGAATATCGAGTTGCTGTATACGATGCTGGAGAAAGGCATCGATGGATATCACTTCGATTAGCATTTACGGAGCGGGTTATCTAGCACGGGCTTGAGGAGTGTCTGGCCTACATCAGCCTAGGTCATGTGCGGACAGGAGTGTCCCCCCAGACGCACAGCGCTTCAGGTGATTCTCCCGCGGAGGATGGTCTGAAGTACTTCGCCAGAGGGGCTCAAGACGGCGATATCGGCAGGAGCGCCCGGAACCAGTCTGCCGCAATGCTCGCCGATTCCCGCAGCGCGCGCCGGGTTCAAAGTGGCGAGCCGGACGGCCGCAGCCAGATTCCATCCGGCAAACGCGA
>JAYTQD010000320.1:0-3870 GCA_043746935.1 Acidobacteriaceae bacterium
CGATGGTGCGCCCGTTCTTCCAAATTCACTTCCCGCAGCCATTGCAGCGCTCGTTCTTCCGCTAGCGCCCGCTTCATGCCTCGTACCAGAAGCGGCATGGCCGCATTCTCCAGCGCTGAAAACTCCGGAAGCAGGTAGTGGAATTGCCATGCATACCCGATTTCGCGGTTACGAAATTCAGCCGCCGCCTCTTCCCCCAACGACGCCACATCACGCCCAGAAAACCTCACCGTACCGCGGGTAGGCCGATCCAGCGCTCCCAAAATATGTAGCAGCGTGCTCTTCCCCGCCCCGCTGGCCCCAACCAGCGCCAGCATTTGCCCTTCTTGCGCTCGAAAAGACAGGTTGTCAAAGAGCGTAATCTCCCCCGCTCCAGAGCGGAAGGTCTTGCTCAGGCCCTCAACTTCCAAAATCCAAGGGAAGATGGCCACCTGTGAAGTTAGATGCAACTCGCGTCTCCGCCGTCACATCTTTCCCCAGCGCCACCTGCCGATGCTCTTCGCATGTCTTTATTAGACCACGAAGATACCACCCAGGTTTCAGCCCATTCCCACCCGAATCAGCCTCTTAAGGCCAACTCTAGACCTCTTTTAGGCGAGCGCAACGTGACGAGAGTCACTAAGCTTGTGTGGCGCGGGCGCCCCCGCCCGCGAGGAGTAGAAATCGGAGAAGAAATAAGGCGGGTGCCCCGTCCTTGTCGCGTTCCTCAGCGACAGAGCTTGCCCTGAGCGAAGTCGAAGGGGCGGGGATTTGCTACTCGTACCGCAACGCCTCCGCCGGCAAAATCCTCGCCGCAGAGGAAGACGGGTACAGCGTCGCCAAGAACGAAACCACTACCGCAATCACCGCCACAATCACGCCATCCATCCAATGCGGCGCAAACGGCACGTAATCAATCGAATACACCTCAGCCGAGAGCGCAATCAGGTGGTAGTGCGCCCCCGCCCAGGACAGCGCAAAGCCAAGGACAAGACCGAGCGCCGTCCCCACCACGCCCACCAGCATCCCTTGCAAAATAAAAATCTTCCGCACCTGCGCCTGCTTCGTCCCCATCGACATCAGCACGGCAATGTCTTTGGTTTTTTCCATCACCATCATCGTCAGCGAAATCAAAATGTTCAGCGCCGCCACAAACACAATCAGCCCAATCGTAATAAACGTCACCAAACGCTCGAGGCGCAGCGCGCGGAACAAGGCTTTGTTCTGCTCCATCCAGTGCCTGGCCATGAAGCCTTTACCCGCGGCGGATTCCAGTTGCTTCGCCAGCTCGGGCGCGCGGTAAATATCATCCAGTTTGAATTCCAATACCGATACAACGTCCCCCAAGCCAAACAACTGCTGCGCATCGGAGAGCCGCACAAATCCCCACGAACTGTCGTAGTCGTAAAACCCGGAATCAAAAATCCCCACCACGCGAAAACGGATATATTTCGGCACCATCCCAAAGGGCGTCAGTTCGCCCTGCGGGCTGGTCACTAGCACCACCGACCCGACGGTCGTGCCCAAATCCGCCGCCATGTCCTTGCCCAACACAATCGGCGGCATTTCAGCAATCCGTTCGCGGACGGTTTCTAAAGAATCAGAGTCCGACGGTACGCCCGGAGGGAGAAGATTACGATCCTTAACCCTCGGCCCATCCTCCAACTCCTGCGCCGACCCAGTTTTCACCGACTTCAGCAAGTCGCTCACTTTCCGTTCCTGCGATGGAATCATCCCCTTCAACACCGCCCCGCGCGCCCGCGCCCCACGCGATACCAACACTTGCTCATAAATCGCAGGCGCAGCCGCCACCACATGCGGCTGCCCCGCCAGCTTTTTCAGCAACTCGCGCCAGTCTCGAATCCCGTCACTCTGCACCCGCAAAAGATTCACATGCGAGGTCGAGCCTAGAAGCCGCTCCTGCAAATCCTGGCGAAAACCATTGTTAATGGCCAAGGCGATAATCAACGACGCCACGCCCGCAGCCACACCGAGAACGGAAATAATCGTGACCAGGCCCACCACAGCCTGCCGCCGCTTGGCCCGTAAATACCGCGCCGCAATAAAAAACTCAAATCTCATAAGCTCAACAGCCGGGTGCCCCGTCCTTGTCGCGTCAGCGACAGGGCGGGGATTTTCTCCGCCCAACCCTCACCCGCGATCATAGCGCCCTCGAAACGAAAAGATTGCCGGAACCCTCTCCCGATACCGCCGGTAATCCTCTCCAAACCTATGTTCCAACTCACGATCCTCCATCCAAACCATCACCGCCCCAGAAACCCCAGCCAATACCACCAACCCAAAACACACCACCAAACCCGACCCCAAACTCCAAGCCACCATCTCCAGCAAATGCCCCAAATAAATCGGATGCCGTACCCAGGCCCGAATTCCCGACACGGCCAGCTTCTGCTGCGAAACCTCAGCCCCGCGAACTTCCGGCAATCCGCCCAGCTGCGACCAGCTGAAGCCAGCACCCGCTCGCCGATAAATCCAGATACCTACGGCGAGCAGCGCCGCCGCGGGAAACCATGTAAGCGGGAGCGAATAGAGCCGCACATGCCGCCACGGTGCCGTAACGAGGGCGACTACGACCCACAGGCTAATCCAAAGCGGCACCAGCAACGCCAAGGGATTCCTCTTCCGCGCCCGCCAGAAGTTCGCGAACGGGTGAACCATCATCCAGAAGGCAGGGATCGTCGCATAGATAACGCAAGCTAGCCACGCCACGCTCTCAAGCAAACGGATCACGCTTCGATTCCGCTTGCGCCGTTCATGGTTTCCATATACGGAACTCGCCACTGCAATGCAACAGGCTCACCACATACAGCATGCCGTCATAGTAGCGAAATTGCCCCGACGGCACGGGAGCATCCCAGAGCGCTTGCACGAAGTCCCGGGATTTAGGATTCGTCGCCGCCAAACTGGCCACGGCATTGGTTGCCACCAAGCCTGTCGAGGGATGGGTCTGCACAGGTTTGCTCGCGATCACCTTGCCTTCCAGCGTATAGAGATCGCCATAGGTGGACAAACCTTGCGCCGCAAAGAACGCCTGGATGCGGTCGCTCAGTTGCTGCTCTTGTGGGGCTTTCCGCCACCACGACCAATCCACCGACCAGTTGCTGGCCGTGCGCCAGGAGTCGTACCCAAAAATCGTGGATTGTGAAAATTCGGTCGCATGAGGCGTTCCGTCGAAATTAGCGTAGGCCGGCGCCAGCCCTGTTTTTGGATGCGTGGTTTTTAAAAAGAAAGTCCGGCTTACCGTCGCCGCCTCCGCCCAGAAGTCGCGGTCCTCGGCAGGCCCCCAGCGCGCCCACAACTCATAGAAAGCCGGAAGATGGTACGAGGGATCGGTGAAGTCGCCACGATCTACGCCCGGAACAAAGCGAATCATCTTCGAAGCTTCGTCCACTTCGTTGGCGACGGTACGAGGCCCAAACTTCGTAGGCCCGGACATCTTGGCGCGATGCCGCATCGTGTGCAGCAGCTCATCGGCTTGCGCTTTGTAGTCGTAAATTCCTGTCCCACTGCCCCAGCGATGCGCGGCGAAATACAGCGACATCACGAAATACTCTTCGCCATCCGGCGCGGCCGTTTCCTCGTTCGGCGAGCCATCTGTCTTGCAGGACCATGAGAAATATCCGTACGACGGATGCTTCGGATCGCTGATATACATATAGGTCTTCGCCCAATTCCAAAGCGCGTCAAACTCCGCTTTTTTGTTGAGCTGGACGGCGATCATCATGCCGTACGACATGCCTTCCGTACGGACATCATGGTTGGCCCAATCGGTCACGTACGCTAGCGGTCCCTGAGCATTCTTTCCAGTGGAGAAGTACACGGATTGCGTCTCTGGATTTCCATGGAACAGCTGCTCGAAGGCGGTATCAA
>JAYTQD010000321.1:0-3865 GCA_043746935.1 Acidobacteriaceae bacterium
CGAATGCGGCAGATAGACGCGATTCAGAATCTCAATTTCCGTGCCCTCGCACCGCGCCGTCATGGTCGAGACAAAATCGCCGGAGCCGTCATAGCTAAAGCCCGCAGCCTTCTCCCACGGCGAACAGTAAAACGCGCTGGCAATGTGCGCAATGTGATGTTCCAAATGATGCTCAGTGAAACGCAGCCGCGCGGCATCCGCATCGAGCGCTTGAATAATCAAGGTCCGCAGGTCGCGCATCGACTCCTTACGCTGCCGCATTTTGATGAAATTCAGAATCCGGCTGGGATTCGACAGAGCAAACTGTACTTTCTTCGCCAGATTGGCGTCTGTATCCTGGCCGATGGCAACGTGGTCAATGTCGTAAATCGTCGCGCCCACATAATCCAGGCAAGCGCGAATCGACAACGCTGGAAACCCGCCAAAATGCTTCTGACGGTTCAGCCGCTCTTCGGCAATGGCAAAAACAACTTCACCATCCTTCACAATGGCAGCGGAAGCATCCGCGTGGAACATATTCAACCCTAAAATAAGCATTACGCTGACTGACTCCCCTGGGAACGCGCGGCGGCAAAAAACTCAGAAGTATCCACAGCAACCGGCTCACCCAAACGCCGCGAGTGCAACGCGCGCAGAGTGGCCAAAGAAACCGCGACAATCTCCTCGAATGGAATCGAAGGAGGTCCGCCGGATCGCAATGCCTTGAGAAAAGCCTCCCATTCGGCGCGATGGCCCTTGTCCTGACTGAGACGCGACCGCTCGGACTGCTTGCGTCCGCCGCGACTTAGTTCCAGTTCACGAAAGTCCTCGAGCACCCCAACACTCCCACCACCAAATACTTCCACCCGCTCTTTCGAATAAGCCTTGTCGCCGTTTGCAACATAAGTGATGGTTCCCTGTGAACCGTTGGCGAACTCCATCTGAATCGTCAAGTTATCGTCGCTATACAACCCACTGTTCGCGAGCACCTGCGTTTGCACCCGCACCGGCCAAGCGCCCGCGATAAAAGTTAGGAAATCCACGAAGTGGCAAACCTCGCCCAGGATGCGCCCTCCACCTTCCTCCGGGTCTTGTGTCCAATGGTTCGCGTCAAGAAAGCCTGCGTTGACGCGATAGTGCATCAGCAGTGGCTCCCGCACTGAAGCAAAAAACGACTTCAGCCGTTGCGCCATCGGCGAAAAGCGCCGGTTGAAGCCAACCATGAGCGCGGTCGGCCCCGTATTCGCGCGTGTCCGCACAATCTCAACCAGATCTTCTTCCGTCAGGCAGAGCGGCTTCTCGCAAAATACATGCTTCCCCGCTCCCAACGCCGCCAAGACCTGCCGCGCATGAAGATTGTGCCGCGTCGCAATCACCACAGTGTTGACGCGCTCGTCACGAAGAATTTCGTTTTCCTCGGTTGCGCAATAGCGAAACCCAAATTTCTCAGCCGCATGACGCGCGCGAACGCCCGTCGCTGTGCAGACCCCGCACAATTCGACACCACCAATTTCCTTGATCGTCGGCAGCAGCGTACCCATGGCAAAAGTTCCCGCTCCGACCACACCGAGACGAACCCTCCCCAGCGCCGCGGGCTTCGCCTCACTCTCCGCCACCAGATTCACGCGTTTCACAAGTGCGGCGTCCGAATTCGGGTACGTAATCAACACACCCAACGCAGCGTCCGCCGTCTTTCCGTTGATCAGCTCATACGCTGCCACAGCATTCTCTATCGGAATGCGATGCGTAATGATCGGCTTGACGTCAATCTTCGCTCCCGCCAGCAAATCCAGAAACGCCTCCATGTTCCGCGTTTCCGTCCAGCGCACATACCCTATGGGATAATCGTGCCCCTTTTGTTCGAACGCCGTATCGTAGCGACCCGGCCCGTATGACCGTGAAATCCGGAAATCCAGTTCCTTCTCGAAAAACACGCGGCGCTGAATCTCCATGCCTACGGTACCCACGGCGCACACAATCGCTCTGTCCCGCGCCACCGCGCCAGCCAGATTCACGGGCTCGCTGCTCGCCGTCTCGGCGGTAATCAACACCGCATCCGCACCCCGTCCACTCGTTCTTTGCAGGCAAAGGTCGCGAAAAACACCAGCACTGTCGCATGTCGCATCCGCACCCAACTGCAGCGCAAGAGTCGCGCGCTGCGGATGAATATCAAACCCAATCACCCTGCACCCGGCAGCCTTCAAAATCTGCAAGGTCAGTTGGCCCATCAGGCCCAAGCCGATCACGGCCACCGCATCGCCCAGTTTCACTTCCGCCGTGCGAACACCGTGCAACGCCACCGCGCCCAGGGTGGAAAATGCCGCCTCGTCAAAACTGACTTCTAGCCCAGGCATCTTCGCCAGCAGCAACCGCGGAATACAGGCAAACTCCGCATGATTCGCCAACCCCGCCCCGGCGCAAGCCACGCGATCTCCCGTCTGAATATCCGTGATCCCCTCGCCCACGGCAATCACCGTGCCCGCGCTGCTGTAGCCAAGCATCAGCGGCACGTCCAGCCGGCTACGCACTGCATTCCAGGTCGACGAAACCCCGTCCCGCCGAATCTTCGCCAGAACATCCCGCACCAAGTCAGGTCGCGCCTTAGCCTTTTGCAAAAGACTTTTATTGGCGAACTCGGAAGACGCCCTCTCGGTTCCCGCGGAAACCACCGACGCCGCCACACGCACCAGAACGCAGCCCGGAAGCAATTGCGGCGCAGGCACTTCGGCCACCGCAATCTCACCTGTACGCGCATCCTGGATAATTTGTTTCATTATAAGAAATAATAATCGTGCAAAGCTTTTCTCTCGCGCATTCGCAACTCGTAAACTTTCGCCTTAATGTGAAAGAACTGCACGCTCTGGCACCCGCAATAAATCAGCCCGGGAACCCAATCCAGAAAGCCTAAACGAAAAAAGTATTTGTAGATGAAAAACAGAGCCGGAAAACCCGGTACCATCAGGAATTTCCGCCGCAGCCAGCGCCGCCGCTGCGCCTGCGTCCCCCAAAACGCCGGTTGCAATTCTGGTTCGCCGCCATCGCTGTGAGTTTGGTTCAGCCAAACTTTCGCTTCCCAATTCGAATACTCATTGTGCTTCTGAATGTAGCGAAACAGCGACTCCACATTCCGGTGTACAAGAGGATTCGTCATTCGCCCCGTCGCTCCCTCGCACACCACATGCTCATGCACTTCCATGTCCGCCATCGAGCTATCTTGATCCTTCAGCCGGCATTCATAGTGAGCCTTGCCGCGGCGAAACAGCGACAGCTTCCAGAAACTGGCGTCGCTGTGCCGCAATTGCCGCCCAAGAAAATGCATCTGCAACGCGATGAAGTAGCCGTTGTAATCGGGTTTGGCAATGGCGTCGCGAATCTCCTCCTCCAGCGCCGGCGTCATCACTTCATCCGCATCCAGCAGCAGCACCCAACCGTAAACCAGCGGCAGCGTATCGAGAGCCCACTGCCGCTTCTTCGGCCACCCTCCACGGTAATCGAACTGCACAACTTTTGCGCCCTTCGCAGCGGCAATCTCGCAGGTCGCATCAGTGCTGCGGGAATCCACCACATACACCTCGCCGCAGTTCCGCAACGCATCAAGGCAACGCGGCAGATTGTGCGCCTCGTTTCGCACGGCAATAATCACGCTGATGGGGAGCAACCTGGCTTCCCCGCCCGCGCCGCCACTCCGGATTCCTTCCGCGTTTTTCGTCTCAATCATTCGGGTGCTACCTGCGAACCGCCACAAACATGAGCAATGAGCCACCCAGACGCCGGCGTTGCATCCAGCGCGGCATCGGGCTTCCGAAGGCGATCACCCGTTCCACGTCAAATCCTTGCGCTTGCAACAGCGCTTCAAATTCACTCGCTGAATATTCGTTTCGCGAGT
>JAYTQD010000322.1:0-1395 GCA_043746935.1 Acidobacteriaceae bacterium
TACGTTGATGAACTTTCGCGCCTGTTTTATTCGTTTCGTCTCGCACAGCTGAGTTCCAGGTATTACTCGACACAACTGTCGAGATTGAAGTGGGCGGATAGGGTGTTACAGGTTGCGGTTGCACTCGCAACAGCGGCGTCATTCGGGCTGCTTTCGTTTGCGGATTTTTCGCATGTCAAAGTTGCGGCAGCCATTCTCTCGGTCATCGCCTTCATCCTGTCCGCAGTGATTCCGGGACTGGGATTGAGCCGCAAGATTGAAGAGACAACCACACGAAGTTACGCGTGGCATTTTGCCACACAGCAGCTCGAAAGTGCCCTGCGTTTCGTAAAGAACTCGCAGAATGAGGACGGAGAAGTCAATGGGTGGGTACGGTGCGCGGAGGAAGCCTACCATCAAGCAGCAGCACTGCCAGATACGGACATCGAAGATAGGAAATTAATCGCTAAAATTGAAGCGGAAATCAACGAATCTTTCCCTCCTGACTTCGTCTGGACGGCTTTTTGAACAAATCGTGTAGAGCATGAGCCGCACTTTGGACAAAGTGATCAATCCAATTCGTCCCCTTTCCGCCAATTTCGCCTAAGCCACCACGTCCGCCCCAGCCTCAACCGCAACCCCGTCCGTCGTCGCCTCCGAGCCGTACCAACACATAACCGTCCCCACGCTCTCTTGCCGGACACACTATCGGGTGTGCTTAAATACCTTAGAGATGGCTTTAGACCGTAAAATCCGCGTACTCGTCGCCAAGCCTGGCCTGGACGGGCATGATCGCGGCGCGAAGGTGATCGCGCGGGCGCTGCGGGATGCCGGCATGGAAGTCATCTATACAGGACTGCGGCAGACGCCGGAGATGATTGTGACCGCTTCCCTGCAGGAAGACGTGGACGTGATTGGGCTGTCCATCCTCTCGGGCGCGCATAACGCCATTGTGCCGCGTGTGATGAATTTGCTGAAACAGAACAAAATGGATGACGTCATCGTGGTGGTGGGCGGAATCATTCCGAACCAAGATATCGAGGGTCTTAAGAAAATTGGCGTGGGAGCGATTTTCCAGCCCGGAACGACAATGGACGACATTGTGCAATTTATCCGCGGCAACGTGAAGCCGCGTGGCGTGCCTGCTCTCTAGGGAAACTCTGAATCAAGTGGCAATGAGATTGCCGAATGGAAGACTCTGTTGGAAACCACCTGAAGCGATAGCGGGGAGACTGAACAGTGAGAAAGTCTGAGAGAGTGTAGTCAGGGCGAATGTATAGGGGTCTTTCGACTCCGCATTCCCGCGCTGACGCGCGCGAATGCTACGCTCAAGATGACAGGAGAAAATAGTTTCGCGACTTATTCCGAATTTCCCTAGATGCCAACTGACGGTTCTTCCGAACGCCCCTCCGAAAA
>JAYTQD010000323.1:0-10241 GCA_043746935.1 Acidobacteriaceae bacterium
GGAGCGTAGCACGTTCTGATTCAAGAATATTTTTTTGTTCCTGTCCCGCAGCCACGGCCACGGTTTCACTGACCAGTCCACTCAGAATCTGGCAGGTCCGCACGTCCGCATCCTTGAAGCCACGCACTTGCGCGAAGCTGACCTCAAGTGCCCCTTGCACGCGTCCTTCATGATGAATAGGCACCGCCACAATCGATCCCTGCGCCACGCCCGGCAGTGCGTCATAGCGGGTGCGAGGGTCCGCCTTCGCGTCATCGCAGCGAAAAATCGCGCCCTCGTGAAAACAAGGCGTCAGTCGGCTCCCATCGATGGCGATACTTTGGCCCGCGTTCGCCGCGGATACTCCGCAAGCCGCTTGACACATCGCATTCGCGCCGCGCACAAGCCAGATCGCAGCTCCGGCGCCTCCTGTGATCTTCAAGGCGCGCTCGGTCACCAATTGCAAAGTATCCTGCACGCGGAGCTTGTTGCCGTGGACGATGGTATGGGCCTCGGCAATTGCGGCCAGCCGATCCGCCTCGTCCATAGCTCTGTCCGCGGCTGTGTACGTCGCCGACTGCCGGGACGGGAAGGGCAGCGGCTCGCGCTGCTGTTGCACCAAATAGGCAGCGGCCAGTAGCTGCTCGAACGAGCGCTCATCCAGTGGTGTTCTCGATTTCATAGCGCTGGTTACTTTAGTGCCCAAGATTCACCAATCCGATTTCACACCGTTTGTAGTGAAGAATGCAATTGGCGATCCAAAGACCGGACCGAACCTGCATGATTCGTACTTCGCCCGGCGACGCCGCATCATCGCAAGCTCAGCGGACCTCCGCCCACACAAGTTAGGCTAAGTGTAATACTTTCAGCGCCATATGAGGTCATAAACCGGCTTTCCGGTGGAGCCTTTGGGGATGGTCGGCAGTTGGGCCGGAAATTCGAGGATGGGCGCAACTGCAAAATATTGCACTCGGACCCGAAGGTTTCGCCTCGCGCAGCCAGCTCTCGCTAGACCGGGCTAGCTGCTGATTTACCGCGATTGCCGTGCTAGTTTGCTCGTTGTTCCGCCCATTTCGGGAACCCCTGCCCCTTCCGGTCCTTGCAGTGGCCCCCCGGTTTTCCACGTCCTCTCGTAAGTATCGGAGTTTCCTACCCCTTAGCTGCTCGCGCCGTTTGGCTGCGCCCTTGCATTTCATTTTGCGCCAGTCGCGACGACAAAATTTGAATTTCAACTAAGCCGCAAGGAGGAAGGCAACATGGTCGATCTTAACGTGATCAAGATTACCCCGCGGGATGAAGACGTACTTCGACTGCTGGGGCAAGGGTGCAGCAACAAGGAAATCGCCCGCCAGCTCAGCATCAGCCCGCGGACGGTGAAGCAACACCTGCGCACGCTGTTCTTGCGCGCGGGCATCAAGCAGGGCCGCAAACGCGTCATCTTAGCCACCGCCGTCTACGAAAAGGAGCAACTATGCAACCGCCGCGAGATCGCTTAACCGGTAAGGAACGAGCCGTAGCCACACTGGTGTGGGAAGGTCACACCAATCGCGAGATTGCCACACGCATTCACACCAGCGAGCAAGTGGTGAAGAACCATCTGCGCAGCGCTTTTGACAAGTTGGGAGTGTGGAGCCGCCTGGAATTGGCGCTCTACGTGGCCAGCCACGGTGGCGCGGGTTGGGAAAGCACGGTAGGAGTTATGGGGATGGAGCAGGGCTAGCGAGGCCAATGGGGGGAATCCAGGCTCAGCTCCTGGCCGGATTCCGCGAAACGACGGCCGCGCGAGCAGCCGGGGCAGATGGTCCTCTCTCTCGGATGGCCTTTCCCGGCGGTAAGCCCCACCGCCCCGTTTCGCGGAGCCGGTCTTGATGCCGCCATTTATGCGGAAATTGGAACAAAAACGGCTTACCGCGGCTGCTGGAACGGATAGCGCGGAATCTTCGCGATATATTCCTGAAGCTTCGTTTGTTCCTCTTCCAGGAGACCGGTGAAATGCAGCCCCATGCCAAACCCGGGTTGCGTATTGCTCACTACGGCGTCAGTCTGCACCTTCACCGTATTGAGCCACAGAACCACCTTCAGGTGCGTTCCCTTGTGCAGCGGCATAGGCATGTCGATGAAGCATCCACCAAGACTTAAGTCCGCAATGCCCACCATGATTGGTGCGGTTAGCCCATCAGGATGTAGTTCCGCCGAGGCCACGCAGCGCATTCGCGGAGCTGCTCTGCGCTCTCCCGCCGACGGTCCCGCGTAGTGGTCCAGGATTGGGATCGGCAACGGAAAGTCGAAGATCGTCCTTTCGGAAGCGAGGCTCTCGAGTCCCGCCTCCCAATGAGGCTTGCCGCCAGCAGGGGTTTCCCTGGGCACACTCCACCGCACCCTGTAGCGTGCTTTCTGGTCTTTGTAGGTGACGGAAACGGTGTCCTCCAGCTTGAGGGCCACGGAGAGGCCTCGCACATGCAGACCGCAGCGGCTTACATCAAGGGCGTCCACTTTTTCGGCGAAAGGATGCCCGCTGGCATCCGTGCCCAGAATGCGGACGATGAGTTGCACGGGCTTTCTTGGTTCTCGGCGTTTCCCCATGTCAGAGCAACCCCTGTAAAACCAGCAGACTGCTCGGTCAGGCGAGCAAGGACTTCCACCATCCTATTCGCGTTGCAAGTTTGGGCCAAGTACCCACTTTTTCATAGGCTGCCGACCAGGCCAGTCTCTCAATTCAAGGAAATTACGTGACGGCTATTGGGCACTAGTCTGCAATGCCTTGCAGTCTGGCGGGCTGCTTCGCCTGACCCCTTTGATCTAAGTGATTGTGCCGTAGATAGTTAGCCAGAACCGAGCGGTCCTTGGCGTGCTTGATATCCAGTGGAGCCCGTCAGCGCCAAGATCGCAGCGTTACCGGCAACGGGGAATTGAACCCAATGGCCTTTACCGAAACCTTCTGGATGGCGTGCGATTCCACCGAGAGCACGCGTGTGGAGTACGGGCCCTTCGCGACCCGTGCCGAGGCTGAGGCCACGGCCCGACGCCTGCGGTTTGGCTATCTTCTTCGTTATGAGCACATTCTGGGTGAGGACGACGAGATCGAGGACGTGCGTTCCATCTTCATCGAGTTTGGGTCTCATGCCGCACCTGTGGCTATGCCGCAGCCCCCGCAGTGGCACACCCGTTGTGCATCCTGCGGCGTAAGCGCTGTCCACGACTTGAGCTGGCAGGCCGAGGTCTGGGCGGATATCCACGAATTCGAGAATATTCGCCATATGGTGCGCCTCTTCGAACGCAGCGAGGCCAGGGGGTTGCGTGAGATTGCCCATTGGCGGCAGCAAAGCGCCTGAAAGAAAGCCCATTTGGCTCAGCCTGCGAAGTTCAGCTAGAAAATTGTTCCGGTACTGGTTATTGTTTCGATACCGGTACATAGTTTTTACTATCCTCCAGCCGGTTCCAACCGCAGAATACTCATAAGCAAGCTCCTCCCTCTGGAATCAGTGGTTTGGGCCCCTATCAGAGCTGGGCTGCCTGTAGTTACCAATTCAATAACTTAAAGGAGAAGTCTCATGAAAAACATGGGGCCTCTGTCTCGATGCCTTCGCCGTGTCGGCCACCCGCCACCCGAGATTCAGGTTGTGGAATGGAGATCAAGAGCATAAATAGGGTCGGCCACCGCCTTATTCCCCTCGTCTTTCCCGTCACCTTCTCCCCCGAATTTCTCGGCTTCGTTTTGTTCTACAAATTCTTCCTGGCACCAGGCGTCATCGCCGACACCGACGTTGGCGACGGCGCGGAGATCGATGACGACGGTCTCGCGGCGGCTGGGCTCGAGCTTCATCTGGCGGAGGTTGAGAGAGGCGGTTTGGAGGGCGTAGAGGAGGAGTCCGGCGATCTTGGGATCGAGCTGGCCGGCGAGGATGAGGCGCATGACCTGCATAAGAGCGACCTGGACGGAGTCGGCGTCCTCGAGCACGGGCATGGTGAAGCTGTAGGGGGCAGGGGGCTGGGCGTTCAGGGAAATGCGCTGGCCCTGCCATTTCTTGTGAAAGAAACAATAGCGGCGATCGCGAAGAGCCGGGGAGCCGCACTGGGTGCCATTGGTTTTGATATGAGCGCACCGCGGGATGTGAACGTCGTACAACATGAAGAAGCGCCTCCACCCCCCTACCCCGCGTCCAATGAAATCAACAAGTTACGCGGCCAAGGAGGCCAAAATCTTTGAAATGAAAGGACTTACAGGGAAAATCTTGAAAACAAAGGAGATAAGTCTAGAAGAGCATTTCCCATGTGGCCCTTCTAAATATGGTGTGGTCGGTGGGGCGCTAAGTCAACGAATAAGTCGGTAATTTCGGGAGACGAGTTCCAAAATGGGAAAGTGAGGTTGGGGTGCATGGGGGAGACTGTGGTGGACGGAACTCACGCGCAACAGCGCCATCGCGGATTATCCACCGTCACGGTTGCGCCTTTCACTTCGACGATTCGCGGCGTGCCATCCGAAGTGGTTCTGAACCCGAGGATGGCATGAAGTCCCCGTGCGCGGTGAACCTGCACAATGCCGTTACGGTGTCGCAACAGGGTCAGGGGAAACGTTCCGTCCGTCCCCGCCCAGCCTTAGAAACAGTTGTGTCGGCAGTCTCGTTCCCGCCCCTTCGACTTCGCTCAGGGCAGGCTCTTGCAAAGAACGCGGGACGGGGCACCCGAGCAACCAGGGCTTCGGTGGTGAGCATCAGCGCGGCAATTGAGCCGGCGTTGGTGAGCGCGGTGCGCACCACCTTCGTCGGATCGAGCACGCCCGCCTTGCCTTGCCAGCGTATAATTTCGACATGGCCAAGGATGTGATCCATATCTCTGAGGCGGAAGTGGTGCGGAACTTCGCATCGCTGCTGGCCCGCGTGCGAGCTGGAGCGGAAGTCGTCATCGAAGACGACGCGCAGCCGGTCGCGGTCGTTCTTCGCGCCGAGCCTTCCGTTCGCTTGCTCTCTGAGTCTCTTCGTCTGGCGCGCGAACATGCTTCCACGGCCACGCTGGATGCGGACTTCGCCAAAGACGTTGAGTCAGGGATCGAAAGTCACCGCCAACCGCTCGACCCGCCTGCATGGGACTAATTCTTGATTCCAGTGTGATCATTGACGCGGAACGGCGGCGGGAAACCATCGAACGCCTTCTAGAACGTGTGCTCCATGTTGCTGGTGATCAGGAAGCAGCACTTTCCGCAGTTGGGCTGACGGAGCTGGCGCATGGTATCTATCGAGCACCTACTCCAGAGTTGCGCATTCGCCGCCAAATTTTTCTCGACGAACTACTGACGGATCTGACGGTGTATCCCTACACCAAGCAAACGGCAATGCTGGCGGGTAAGCTGGATGGGGAACAGCAGAATCAGGGCGTGGTCATTCCGTTTCCGGATTTGCTGATCGGAGCGACGGCGCTCTCGCTCGGCTACTCCGTGTTAACAGCCAACGTCCGCCACTTCCAGATGATTCCGGGGCTTTCCGTTGTGCGGCTATGAACCTGGGTTAGCCCCATCCCAGAGCGAAACTGTTTCGTAGGGCGGACACTCTTGTCCGCCGCTACTGCTTTTGATTGCGATTCCCCCCGGCGGAAAATCTCCGGACGGTCAAACCCAAAGGCAGGGGCTGGCCCGCCCTTCATGGTTTTGATCCATTTGTCTCAATACGAAACCTCGTGTGCCCCGTCTTCGCGCACTTTTACGAAGGCGAGAGTGGGAATGTGTGCACAGCGGAACGGGCAAGAAACGGGTCGAGAGTGTCGCTTCCCGCCCTTGAAAAAGCCAAGGACGGGGCACCCGCGATTCAGGTTGTGGAATGGAGATCAAGAGCACAAAAGGGTCGGCCACCCGCCTAAAGCCCCTTGATGTTTAGGCTGGGTTCACCGGGCTGAAGCCCGGTGCTACCGTGTCGGGTGGTGGGTGAATGTTTTGGCGATGCGTGCGATGTCGGGGGGTTAGGGACGCCCCGTGTGTCTGGGATTCTCAAATCGGATCACTTCTTTTGTTTCCCGAACTCTTCTCTTCCTCCTCTTCCTCCCGGCACGGTAGAGCGGGCCTTCAGGCCCGCGTAGCACGATCAAAAAATCGGGGCTTTAAAGCCCCTTGATTGTTGGGCTGGGTTCACCGGGCTGAAGCCCGGTGCTACCGTGCCGGGTGGGTGGGGGTGAATGTTTTGGCGATGCGTGCGATGTCGGAGGTTTAGGGACACCCCGTGTGTCCGGGATTCTCAAATAGGGGTCATTTTCCGTCTGGACCAAGATTCTCCCCGTCTGTTCGCGAATCCCGTCGAGCTTCTCTCCTCGGTCTACTTTCGTAGACAAAGTAAATCGTCCGCCTTTCATTACCCTCTACTTCATCACGACACGGTAGAGCGGGCCTTCAGGCCCGCGTATAACGATCAAAATATCGGGGCTTTAGCCCCGGAGGTACGATTGTGGAAACCTACCTCGTCACATCCGCGTGTTCTCAGCGCAGATATGTGTTCCGACGGGAAGGCGCTTTGTTTTGGATGACTGTCGACGCTTCTTTCTCAGGCCAGCACGATCCTCCCCCTTACCTCGGGGGCTAAAGCCCCTTGATTGTTAGGCTGGGTTCACCGGGCTGAAGCCCGGTGCTACCGTGCCGGGTGGGTGGGGTGAATGTTTTGGCGATGCGTGCGATTTCCAAATTCGGGTCACTTCCGTCTGTCTCCGATTTCTTAGCCCGATTTCTCTAGCCTTAGAACAGTTGTGTTGGCAGTATCGTTCTCGCCCCTTCGACTTTCGCTCAGGGCAGGCTCTTGCAAAGAACGCAAGGACGGTGCACCCGCCGCGGATCGCCGTTCATCCACCGGACGGACGAATCGTTCTTCCAAAGGATCCATCGCGGTTTGCCCGGAAGGACAAGAACATTACAAGTTGGTCGAGAAGAGCAAAGAATGCGTGGGGACGCGCGACGGTATAATCTTGGGGCTTCCATTCTCTACCGACTTCCTGCGTTTGAATTTGCAGCCCGCCGGTTTGCCATGCCAGGAGAATTGGACGGAGATCACGGCCAAGGGTAGTTGCGCTTCGAATGAGAACGACCCGTCGAATCCCCGCATTTTGCAAAGCTTCAGCCGCAGGCAAGTCCGATTCACGAACGACTGAGCGGTTGTCGAAGATTCCAGGGCTCGGAAACCATTGGCCATCACTTCTGCTCGCATCCAGTAGAAACGCCGGAGGAGCGGACTCCGGAAGATTAAGTGACTTGAGTGCGTCCGTATTCCTCTCCAGCGTACGCAGGATGCTCATGACATCGACCAGTGATGGAGCGAATTGCGCTTTCAACGTGAAGAGTGTAGCTCTAGGATCATCCAATCCAAAGGGACACGCGCTGAACAAAGGGATCGGCCGATAGCCGCAACGTGCGAGTTGCAGCCCCACGCGCACTACCTCTTCGCCGGCGAATTCAACGAGAATTGCCGTGTCGGGTGAGAGGATGGCCCGCCATCCGTCATCGACAAATTCAGCTCGATCTGGAAGAGGATTCGACATGAAGGAGAACAAAGTAGGCTTCGTCCACGCCGCCCATCGGGAGTCGTTCGGCGCCCAGATTTCGAGAGCTTCTTCGCGATTCACTGGTTCTCCTCTGGCATCATGATGAACAAAGGGGCTTCTAGAGCATACGCGTTAGTAACTTGGGTTCGAGAAAGGCGAACGTAGGCGCCTGCCGCTCGACCCCCAATCACGAAAACTCCAACGCAAGGCTTTACCAGCCCCGCAGTTGACTGCAAAGCCAGCGTCTCGAATCGCCGTTGTGCGACCCAGCCACGCGGATCCCGTTTGGCTGTTCGCAGAAGTCGCGACCAATTTTCAAACGTCATATCTCCGCCTAAATGAACCGCATCCCCGGTATTCGAATACGTCGCCTTTAATACCCAGTCTGCTCTCGGTAAACCCTCGATTTCATGGGGTTCCCGACACTCCGGTGACAGATTCTGGAACGTGGTAGATTTCGCAGTTACACGTTCTAAACAAAGTTCGAGGCGTTTACTCTCTGAGATCGCCGAAATGGTTGGGTTGATGACGCGAGTGTGCCTTCCAGGCTTAAGAAGATTTTCCCAGCCTGCCCGTTTTGGCAATTGTGAGAGCCACTCGACCTGATAAAAGCGGATTACCGCTTCGATTTTGGCACGGTTGTCAATTCGAAGCGAGGCGTAGCCGTGACGCCATTCAAGCGCAGATGGACTCTGGATGAGATAGCTCTCCAAGCCGCGATTCATCAGCTGTCGTGCCAGAACACGAACGACCTGCTCGTCCTCCAGGAAACCGGGCGCATACAAAAGAGCTACTTTACCTCCGCTCAGTTCTGACTGTACGGCGTCTCCCCAAACAGACAGCGGATCTGCGGGCAGGGAACCTTCCGTCACGTAGTTTCGGTAGTGCGATGGCAAGAATGAAGCTTCTCCGAATCCACCTGGCACGTCACTGTTCACTTCCGATAGTGTCCACCCGGTCTCTGTTGGATGAAAATCAAACCGAAGAGTACGAAGACGATTGCTGAATTGATCGGCTGCGAGGAAATCCCACAAGTTTCGCGGGGTGCCAATGAGCTCCAGCAGATTTTTGTCAGCAGCAATTTCGGACTCGACCGCGAACAACTCTTGGGCGGCCGCTTCCGCTTCAGAACAAAGCCGATTCCACTCAGCGGCACGAATGAGAAGCGGCTCAGCGGAAAGCACGCTCTTGCCTCCCACGTGGGTGTCCCATTTGCAGTATTCAAGATTGAGACTTCGTTCGATCCTCCGCAGGTCTTGAACCGCCAACGGCTGGCCAAGTGCCACCCGGGATGGCAGACCTTGGATTACGGAGGCTGCATCAGGCTGTGAACTGTCAAGCACGCTGATTCGAATGTAGCGGACTTAGCTTTCCATATTCCGTCGACATTTGTAGAGTATAAACTCTTTGTGTTTCAGGAATCGCAAGTGCCCGAGAAATCGCTTTTTAGTCCGCCTGGATTAGTCCGATTGTCTGTGCCCCGACGCCGCAAAAAAGCCCCGCTCTTTCGAGCGGGGCTTTGCTTTTGCGCCGCAGGCGCGTACGCCTGGACGGCCAGTCCTAGTACATGCCTTCCATACCGCCGCCGCCGTGTCCGCCGCCTGCCGGAGCTTTTTTCTCTTCCGGAATTTCGGCAACCAGGGCTTCGGTGGTGAGCATCAGCGCCGCAATTGAGCCGGCGTTGGTGAGTGCGGTGCGCACTACCTTCAACGAATCGTGCACTTCGCAAACTGCAAGAACGCTATAATCACGATTGCTCATGGCCCTTGCTGGCGGGACAAAAATCGGTATGTACGAAATCCAGTCGTCCTTAGGCGCGGGTGGCATGGGTGAGGTGTATCGCGCAACGGACGCGAAACTGGGCCGGGACGTTGCCCTCAAAGTGCTGCCCGCCGACATGGCGAGCGATCCGGAGCGGCTCGGGCGTTTTCGCCGCGAGGCGAAGGCCCTGGCCCAACTCGATCATCCCAACATCGTCACCATCTATTCGGTCGAGGAATCGGACGGCATCCACTTCCTGACCATGCAGCTCGTCGAAGGGCTGCCTCTGGAGCGCCTGATCACTGCGGGCGGACTCCCGTTGGCGCAGATCGTTGAGATTGCCAGCGCGCTCGGCGAGGCGCTCGCGGCGGCGCATGAAAAAGGCATTGTGCATCGCGACTTGAAGCCCGCCAACGTCATGGTCTCGAGCGAAGGCCACGTCACGGTGCTGGATTTCGGCCTAGCCAAAGATGTTCGCGGCTCCGGCGCCTCCGACACCACGCTGACCTCGGCCAGCCACACGCAAATGGGCGTGGTCATGGGAACGCCCGCCTACATGTCGCCCGAGCAGACCTCGGGCCGCCCACTCGACCACCGCACGGACATTTTTTCGCTAGGCGTAGTCCTGCATGAGATGTCGACAGGCCAGCGTCCTTTCGAAGGGAATTCCGCCGCTGAGCTGGTCTCCGCCATTCTGCGCGACACTCCACCGCCCGTCACCGACGCGCGCCCCGATCTGCCCAGCGACCTTGCTCGCGTCATCCGGCGCTGTCTGGAGAAGGATCCGCGTCACCGGGTGCAGACGGCACGCGATGTCAGCAACGAGTTCCGCGATCTGGCGCGACAAACGCCGCAGAAGGTGTCGACCGTCACGCCTCAGGCTTCGCGCGTCGTGGCTGCGGCCGGCTCCGGTAGTTCACGCGCCGACGAAGGCTTCTGGGTCGCGGTGCTCCCGTTCAAATATAGCGGCGGCAACGCCGATCTTGTTG